>QIEB01000355.1 GCA_003229495.1 Flammeovirgaceae bacterium | reverse complement strand
GCAAGAACAATGATCCGTTGCAGGATTGGTATTATACCTATGATCCGGCGGGCAATATCAGCCATATAGAAGATAAAAACATACCGGTGGTATTTTTTGATAACCAAAAAATCGCCGGAGTTTCTACCTACACCTACGATGCCCTCTATCGCCTGGTGGAAGCCAACGGAAGAGAAAATAATGCCCCACTTTCCTTTGACGGCAAAGACAACTGGAACGATGCACCATTCAAGCACAGTTGAACCCGGGCGACCCGATGGCTGTGCGCAATTATACTCAACAATACCAATACGATGGTGTGGGAAATATTTTACAAATGAGGCACCAGGCAGCCGGTAACAACTGGACCTGCGGACAACAGGTTGATTAGTACCCAAATAGGCTCAGAAACTTATACCTACCCGCATCATGCCCAGCATGGCTTTATGACTGCCATGCCGCATTTGGAAGAGATGGGCTGGAACTTCAAAGAAGAACTGATAAAAAGCATACACCAAAAACGCACCGATGGCGGTACTCCGGAAACTACCTGGTACCAATACGATGGACAGGGACAACGTATCCGGAAAATAACCGAAAATCAGGCTGACGCTGGCATTACTCCAACCAAAAAAGAAGAACGAATTTATATTGCAGGATATGAACTTTATAAAAAACACAGTGGCACAGATGCAGGGTTGGAACGAATCAGTCTGAGCCTGATGGACGAAGGGCACCGCTTCGTGATGATTGAGACCCGAAATGATGTTGACGATGGTACGGAAAAACACTTGGTGCGCTATCAACTGCATAACCATCTCGGTTCTGCCAGTTTAGAGCTGGACAGCTCCAATGATGCAAAAGTAATCAGTTACGAAGAATACCACCCCTTTGGCACCACAGCCTACCAGGCCAAAAACTCAGCTATAAAATCTGTTTCCAAACGCTACCGATATACGGGTATGGAGCGTGATGAGGAAAACGGATTGGAGTACCATGGGGCGCGGTATTATCTGCCGTGGCTGGGAAGATGGCTTTCATGTGATCCATTGTTTAAGGAAAATCAGGTTACCAATCAGAACTCAAAGACTGCTGACAAAGAGGATATAAAAAATCGAGATACTGAGACGATGCATCATTCCTTCACATACGGTAATAAATGCGACGATAAGGAAAACCCTGATAGCAATAAGCTACCATATCAGTACCAGAGGGGAAACTGCCAGTTAGGGAAAACAGACGGACAATTGCACAACCCACAACAACAAATAGATCCTGTAACCTCCCGGGAGCAGGCCTTGCCGAACCATGAGGAGTTATCCAATCTGAAAAACTTAAACCTTTATGCTTACGGTGCACTAAACCCCATTATTTACCAAGACCCAACAGGCAATGTGCCTATTATACAAGCCTGGTGGGATGGGTACAACGATGCGTCAACGGCAGGCAAAGTTGGGTATGGGTTACTGTTCATATTTGCTTACTTAGCCCATGTAATTGTCAACCTGATTGTATTAACTTTTGCGGTGTTCATTCAGAATCCTCTCAGCTTTTTGGATTTTAGCTATGGCGCACTCCAATCTATAGTGGGGTTGGGAATAGGGATCATTTTCACGCTACTTGGCGCAGATGTTAGGCCTAAATGGGGATTGGGTGCTGAAGTTGAAGCGCCTGAATATATCGGTCATTTCAGGGGCTTCTCCCTTGGCCCGGTGGCTACAGGACCTCATGGTTTCACACAATGGGAGCACGAATTTGGGCATACCTGGCAGAGCCGGGTACTTGGGCCTTTATATTTAATTATTATAGGTATTCCAAGTGCGGCGGGTGCAGATTTTACTGAAGATTGGGCAGACGCATGGGCAATGTAATTTTAAAGACACTAACAATCGAAATTCAAAATCAAGGCAACAACTACGAAATCTCAATATCCTACATTGAGAGGAGAAAGTAAGGCTCGGGCTATACTTTTTGATTAATAAATTCAAGTATATAGATCTTAATTTTGAGGAGGGACAATATGGCAAAACAAATCGAAAACAAAAAAGAAAACCTCGTTTTAGGACGAGTAAATGACAAACTAAACCGCCCTTTGGCAAATCTCATCGTGCAGGCTTTCGATAGGGATATGCGCAGCAAAGAGTTATTGGGCGAATGCATCACCGACAAAAACGGTAAATACGAAATTATCTGGTCGCACAGTCAGTTGAGCGGCAGGGGCAAAAAAGAAGCGGATATTGACATTAAGGTTTTGACACGGGAAAAGAAAACCCTGCTTTTCGCGTCAGACGTGGATTCGGTAAGGTTTAATGCTTCGCCAAGAGAAGAGATCAACATCACTATTGAAACGGCTATTAAGCCTGAAGTGGTGGAGTACGACCATATATTAAAAGAGGTTAGTTTCCTTGCCAATAAAGTCGCCGTCACCGACTTACAGGAAAATGAAAAACACAGAGACATTACCTTCCTATCCAAAGAGGCTGAAGTACCGGCGGAAAAAATAGGACATTTGGTCGTGGCTCACCGTCTTGGTGCGGAATCGAAAATTGATCCCGCTTTCTTTTATGCCCTCTTGCGTAAAAACACCTTGCTGAAAAACGACTTTGCCAGATCATTCCATGCAAGGTTGGTGATAGACATCAATGCTGAGATCTTACCCTTGCTGTATGATGCGGCATTAGCTGACCCAAAAACCATTCAGCGTGACGTGGAATCTGCCGTGAAAGAAATGATTGTCTCTGCCAGAATAGCCAAAGAATGCAAACGAAATGTGAAGCAATTGCAACAATACAGAAAGAAGGCGGAAGAATACTATAAAAATGAGCATCCACGAAAAGTGCTTAACATCATCAGCCGCTTTGTGCTGGAAGATAAAATCAGCGAAATAGGCAAACTCTTCCAGGAAAATAAAAATGACCTGAATGTTTTTCTCAAAAAAGTTACGAACGATTCCTTTTTCAAAACCGATGAAAAAGTAAAAGAAGCAAAAACATCTATTGCATTGGGTGAGTTATTAGGTTTTGATGAAATCATCATATCACAGCTAAAGGAATCGCAAAAAATCAAAAAACCTGAAGATGTAAAGAAGCTGGCAGCCTTGAACAAAGCCGGCTGGAAAGAGGTGCTTACAAAATCTGCTGCTAAAATAAATTTGGCCGGTAAGCCCATGGACAAAAAGCTGATTGGTTTACATGCCTCTTCTTTGGTCCGTAAAATGGAAAAAGAATTCCCGACAATTGCGTTTTCAGCTCAGTTGGCAAGGGAAAAAAAGAAGAACATTATTTTGAAAAACCACAAAGAAATCACTGGATTTCTTACCAGGCATGAAGACTTCGATTTGCAGCACAGCAACATTGATCTTTTCCTGAAAGAGAAAAAACTGGCTACAAAGAAAAATAAGGGAAGAATTGAAATCCGTACAGCGCGTTTTTAAATTAGTTCCTCACTATACTAAAACCAATGCCCTTCTAAAACAGAATATACATTCCGCACAGAGCATCGCTGCTATAGGCGAAACCCGCTTTGCAAAAGAAATTGCTCCCAAGGCAGGAATTAATACTAAAGAAGCTAAAGAAATTTTCAGAAGGGCAGAACGCACTAATACGGCTGCCATGCTCATAGTTGGTGAACTACAGGATACAATGCGTGCTATGGATGTCCCGGCTTTAGAAATGAAATCCCTTTCCATTAAATTGGAGGCGGTAAGCAAAGACTTCCCCAACCTGAAATCACTCTTCAAACTTACTGATACCTGTGCCTGCGAACATTGCCGTTCGGTGTATAGTCCGGCAGCTTATTTAGTAGAGATATTACAGTTTTTGGATAAGAGAAGCGTTACTGACCTTACGGTAATGCCGCATGTAACTACCAATCTCGCTAAAGATGTATTGTTTGAACGCAGGCCCGATTTAGGCGAAATTGACCTGGGATGCGAAAACGCCAATACTCCGGTTCCTTATATTGACTTAGTCTGTGAATTATTGGAAGAAGTAGTTGCTCCCGATGCCGGTATTAATTACACCGGAAATCTTTCGGATGGAGCGGACCCGTTGAAAGGTAACATATCCAACTCTCTGTTCACTGCTTTGCTATCTGCGGGTATGCCTGTAACCGATCAAGCACAGATTTTTGAAACAGAAACATCCGCAGGCTCATCTGCGACACTGCCCCATTATTTGAGGGACAAAAAAGCGGTTTGCAAAATCATCAACACCGGAGGAAATAATTATAAAGTATTCCGGTTGCGGCAAACCCTTTCTTCTGCCGAAGAATTAGTCGCAGCGCCTGAGTATGTAAATACCGAAGCCTATGATAAACTCAGGAACAAATCGTATGCATTCAAACTTCCTTTTGATTTAAACCATACCGAAGCCAAAGCCTATTTCACACGATTTGGTATAGAACGCCGTACTTTGATGGAAGATTTTCAGTCGGCAGGTATTCCGGCTGATGAAGCCATCGCTACGGAGAAATTAGGACTGACGGATGCAGAAAGAAAATTGATTGTTACACCAGATGCTGCCCATCAACAGAAGTATTGGAATACAACAAATGCCAATGCCTCTGATGAGATGAAGGTAGTAGATACTTTCCTCACCAAATCAGGTCTTACCTATAAGGAACTTGACCTGCTCTTATCCTTAAAATTTATTGACCCGGCAAAAAATCTTTTCATCAAACACCTTGATCTTTCCTGCGATACCGAACAAAAAGAGATTGCCAATCTGGATGATGCGGCATTAGATCGAATTCATCGTTTTCTGAGGCTGCAAAAGAAAACGGGCTGGAAATTGGAAGTATTGAATGAAATCATTTCACAAGCTAACCTTGGCAATGGGCAACTCAATGATGCATGCTTAATCAAAGCAGCAGATTTAGTAAGGCTTTCCGAAGAAACAGGTATTAAAATAGAAGAGTTGATAGGCTTTTATGGTGATATTCCACATGAAATACTAAATGATGATGCGCCAAAGCCTCTATATCATCAGGTATTTTTAAACAAAGCGAAAAATGGGTTTATTGACGAAGGTTTATTGCCCGACAAAGTTGACGGCTCTCAATTGTTGAGCACTTTCAAAACCAGCATATCGGTTTGTCTGCAAATAAAAGAGCAGGATTTGGATAAGTTATTACCGCTACTGTCCGATGGTAACTTAACTTTTTCCAACCTGAGTTACCTGTTTGCCGCTTCAAGGTTGATGAAGAAACTGAAACTTAAAGCTGGTGATTTCGTGGTGCTTGCCGAACTCACCGGACTGAACATATCCGATTCGCCCGAAAAGACATTGGAGTTTGTAGAAGTAGTTGCTGAGTTTAAAAAAGCTCCTCTAAAAATAGCAGATGTAAAATTCATGCTCAAGCATGAAGCGACTAATCTTGCTGACCTGGAAATCAAAGATGATAAGATTACCCAAATACTGGAGAAATTACAAAAGGATTACCAGAGTAATTTTAATGCAAACAAGTCTCCTTTTGATGTCAATTTATCCGCCGACGAGCAGAAAGAAACATTGCGAACTGCTTTATCCAAACTGAGCGGCATTAGTGAAGAAGATGAAGATGTAAAAACATTTATTAAATTCATTGACAGGGACTGGGCGTCAGCAAATGCTGCAAAGACATTTACGGATGACAAACTAAACAGCTTATTTGATACAGCATCTATTCAAACGAGCATTGATGCTCTGTCAGCAGCGCCAGGCCCTGATATCAGCGATGAACAGAAGGATTTAGTCAAAGCCTTTTTAGATGCCATTGCCGCTTACCAGCTTCATTTTGGTAAGCTATCTATCCTTGACCAAACACTTGCCACAACTTTTAAGGCGGATTCGGAACTGGTGAAGATTGTTTTAAAATATGCCATATTAAAACAGCCTGCCCCCGGTACCGGTTTCCTATCGGATATCCTGCTTTCGGATACCCTTATTGATGTGGATATTACACATACAAT
>QIEB01000410.1 GCA_003229495.1 Flammeovirgaceae bacterium | reverse complement strand
GGGTTAAAGCCCTTAAGGGCTTTAGTTTTCTGTCTAACTGGTCAATCAGCAATTTTTTTTGACTTCTCATAGTATAAATATACAATATTTAAAATGTATTTGGCAAGTATAATACAATATTAATACTGTATTATATATGTATTTATACAATGTATAAACTGTGTAATGGAGCATGATAACATTGGATAGTCACTTGGGTGTTTAAAATCCCTAGTAGTGCTCTTTCAGGGTTAGCGTCAGATTATCCTCACGACCAAACCCGGTTACCCGTAACTGATCCCCTTGCAGTAGAATGGTGGCGTAACTGTTTTCCTCGGTATCGACCATTCCCTTAAAGGTAATGAAATGAATGCCTTGGTATTCCGCATAGCCCCCGGCATGATTATGGCCATTGAGCCAGGCTTTGACGCAGGCGTAACTGCTTATTAATTCCAACACCTCAGTTGAATTCCAGAGGACGTGTTCATCGACCGGATATAAGGGGAAATGACATAGAAGAATAACATTCTCAGCATTGCTTTCGGCCTGCTCCAATTTGTTTTTTAGCCATGCCATCTGGGCATTACCAAATGCACCATTGTAAGTTGGCTGATCCATATATTTTCTTTGATGGATCTCACGGGCCTCAATTTCTCTCTGGCTTCCCTTCGGCCATGCATATAGACTTACATCATTGCCATCCAGGATTATGAATTTCCATCCTTTAATGTTTAGGGAAAAATAGCGCTCTTTCAAACCCATTATCCCTGAGACTTTCTCCTTAAAATCCTCTGAAACGGAAAAGTCATGATTTCCCAGAACCAGGGTAAGCGGAGCATTCAGTTGTTTAATAATGGGCAGTACCCTGTCAAAACTTTTAATATCTTCATCAATAAAATCTCCCAGATGGAATACATGGTCCAGCTGCATAGTGTTGAAATTGCCAACACATTGCTTCAACTTCTGGTCAGACAATGAGTAATTCCTGACACCCCAAACGGGCTTATCAGCGTATTGACAATCGGCAATTATACCCAGGGTGAGTGGTTGGGGCCCAGTGGTGGTAGATTGGACAGGTAGGTTTTGAGTATGGCCGTAGTTCAAGGCTAGAAATATTAGAATGGCAGCAAGACTGCTGACTCTGATTTCCAACACTTTACTCAACTTTATTTCTTGTGATTTTGCGCCACCCATCATATTTTGGAATCATATTCCAGATATTAATTTGAATATTAGTCAGAATCAAGAGAAACAAATGGAAATATTGAACAAAACAAATATCATAGTTCACGTTTTGACCGGTTCAATTGCTCTATTATTTTGATTTATGATTTATGCCTCAAAATTTCCACACCCGCTCTGGTGTCACCACCGCATCCATCGCAATATCAGTTGGCTCCACTTCAATCTTGTCCACAGGGTCAAAATAACTCAGGCCGATCTTTTGTGTATCTGGCCGGCATTTAGCTAAAAACCGGTCGTAGTGACCCTTGCCGTATCCAACCCGATTGCCTGATTCGTCAAATGCTAGCATTGGTACCAGTACCAGGTCAATATGTATCACGGGTACTGGTGTTCCTGCTACCGGTTCCGGGATTCCCCATTTATTGGTTTGCAACCGGGTAGCTTGGGTAAAAAAATAATGGTGGAGGAGATTACCCCCAGGCGCCACTTTCGGCACTGCTATCTGTATGTCGGCACTGGTGGTGCGCAGGTGATCAATTAGGGGATAAGTATCGACTTCTTTTCTATCGACAACAGCCAGGTACAAATGCATCACCTTTATCTGGTCCCAGGTGATGAACTCAATCAACGATTGACAAATTTTCTGATTAAGCGTACTGACCTGGTCGGAGGGGAGCGCTTGACGCCTGGCCAAATAGGTCTGACGCAATACCTCTTTATCCTTCTTCGAAGAGGACATGAAATCTGAAGTCAAAGGGATCTAAATGCGCCAGCAGTTCTTCGATAAATTGGGGATTATTAACATAAAAGTTGAGAAGATTCTGATGTCTTTCCTGCAAACTTCCATTGGGGAACAATTTTTCCATAAGACCCATTAACTGACTTATTGCCATTTCCTGATTGCGCTCTTCAGCTTTTTTCAAGCGTTTTTCAATTTGATCCAGATTTTTCAGAGCCTTATTCTCTTCAGCCTTGATGTAACCGGTAAGCGATCCGTCTATCATCTTGATCTTTTCGATTATTTCTTCAAAGATCTCACTAAATCGGTCTTTTTCGGATTCCAGATCCAAAATTGATGTGGTGTTGCGTTCAACAAACGTTGACTTGAGCTCACTTGGGCTCAAAAACAGATCGGAGGGACTCAGCTCAAGTTTATTGAATTTTTTGTTTTGGGCTTTATTGACCACCAGCACATTGTTACGTGGAATAAGTAAGGGAAATGGGATGCCATAGTGATCAAAACTTGATTTGAACTGCATCCAATAAGTGAGTTCTCCCGGCCCTCCAATGTACGCCAGGTTTGGCAGGATAGTTTCCTGGTAGAGCGTCCTCATCACCACATTGGGGCTAAAATTTTCCGGATGCTCATCCACCTGCTTCAGTATTTCCTGCTCACTAAAGCTAAGGTCAGTAGCCAATACTTCGTAACCTTCGCCATTCTTGACGATCCGCTCACGCAGGTGGTCTTCTAAGTAAAAAAGATTGATTTCCCGTGGTTTAACCAATGTTTTATACCCATTGGCTTTTAATGCCTCAGTGCTTTCCAACACCTTTCGATAAGTACTTTGGTGCAGCAATTCATCCTTTAGGAGAGGCGTGAACATTTTTTTCAGGTCCGGATGATCGCTATCAATTACCACCATACCACAATCACCGAACAAGTGATTCACGATGCTTCTGGTGGCATCAGCCAGGGTATTACAATTGCTGTAGGCCTCCCTGAAAAAATCAGGACAGTCTCTCAACTGATCCAGGATCTCAGAAATACCACTTGGATCGAACCGGCCAACGGCTCCTTTCTGATGGGTTTCCCACGAGTACTCTTTGCCGAAGAGGTTGAAATGGTTGATTTCTGCAAAATCGTGGTCCTCACTAGCCATCCAATAGATCGGCACAAATTCATGCTGCGGATAATGCTCTTTTAAGATCTTACTAATATTTATGGTACTGACAATTTTGTAGATAA
>QIEB01000125.1 GCA_003229495.1 Flammeovirgaceae bacterium | reverse complement strand
GCTTGCAGCAGGTAGAAATGCCTCTTCTGTCACATATTTTTTGGTTTGAATATTAAAGCCGGCCAGTCCATTGTCACCACCTGACCAAACAGTATTTCGCTTTTCATCATACACCATCGAATTGACAAGTGCTCTATCTATTATTGGAAAATTTTGTTTTACAGGAAAAAAATGTACTATCGTGTCCTTGATTATGTCGTACATTTGAAAGTGTGCATTCCCGCTAGTTGCGCCCACCCATATATTCCCCAATTTGTCTAAACATATGTCAAGAATAGCTGTATTATTCAGAAAACCTCTACTACCTGGTTTATTTGAAATATTAAAAAATGAATTGTTGGCGGAATTAAAAATACTCAGTCCAAATTGCGTGGCGATGAATTTCCTGCCTTTATGATCTTCAATAATACTTTTTATATTGTCACTGATCAAACTATTTTCTCCAGCTTGTTCTTTTAATACACTAAATGTTCTATTTGACTGATTGTAAATGTTAATACCTCCATATTCAGTCCCGATCCAAAGATTTTTATTCTTATCCTCAAATATGGATGATACAATATTGAAGTTGAGCGAGTTATCATTATCATATTTATCCGTCACATGTGTTATTAATTGGCTCTTAGGATCAAAATAATTCACTCCACCGGAATATGTTCCTATCCAAATTACTCCATTCTGGCTTTGAAATATATGCTTGATTGAGTTTTGCGAAATACCTCCAGGATCTTGTCTTTCATATAGCAGATGTTGAACCGAACACCTACGGTGAAGGAATTCGCTTTTGTCTAATAGAGTAGTAAATTAGCGATTTCATTTTTAAATATAATATTATGCAAAGTTTTAAAAAAGTAATGAGTTAAGTCGTGTTCAGCTAAATACTTCCGCTGAAGAGTTGTTGTTGAAATTATTGGAATACCTGACAGCCAAGAATTATTCACCCAGGACAATCAGGAATTACATTGCTGAAATGCGTTACATTTTCGCATTTTACAACGACAGACCCCCTGTTCAGATCAATCAGGATGACATCATCCGGTATCTCAATTTCATTAAAAGGCAATTTGGTTCGGGGTACGACAAGTGTCGTATGGTAGCTCAGGCCTGTAGTTTTTTCTACAAAAACATCTTACAAGTTCCCTATGTGGTGCCAAGTGCGTTTTATCCCCGCAAGGAGTTTAAGCTTCCCAATATTCTGAGTGAGGAAGAAGTCAGTCACCTGCTGGAGAGCACGACTAACTTCAAACATAAATGTATGCTTTCAATGTTTTATGGCACAGGAATGCGGCTGGATGAAATGTGTAACTTGAAAATGAGTTGTATCGATTCGGCAAATGCCCAGGTGAAGGTAGAAAAGGGCAAAGGAAACAAGGACCGCATTACCATTTTCCCTAAAAAGTTATTGGAAGATTTGCGCTGTTACTACAAACAAGAACGGCCTGAGGTTTATCTGTTTGAAGGCAGAACCCCGGGCAGGGGCATAAGCAATGGCGCCATGCAAGTAGCCGTGCGAAACGCTATGGTAAATGCCGGATTTCCAAGGGGAAAATTTAGCGCCCATAGCTTGCGTCATAGTTTTGCGACTCACTTACTGGATGCAGGAGTAGATTTACATACGATCAAAGAGCTGCTTGGTCATTCAAAAATTGAAACCACGATGATTTATCTGCATTTGCAGAAATGCAAACGTGCAAAATTAACTTCTCCTTTTGATCGAATCATAGAAAATCCCAAAGAAGATGGAGAAGGGAAGGATTAAAAAAAGCTTTCAGCAACTCTTCTCCTGCAATGATTTTCAACCCAAGAACATATATACACATGGCATTTTAGATAAAATAAGCCGTTGTCATACCAAGGATTTGGGCTATCATTGCTACCAATGCGATAATCCCGATTGCCTTCATAGCCACACGCAATATCACAGTTGTGGCAATCGGCACTGTCCGTTTTGTGGCACCTTAAAAAAGGAAGAATGGGTGGAGAGCAGAGTCAATGACTTGTTGCCAACTCCATATTATCACATCGTATTTACGGTGCCGCATAGCTGGAATAAAGTCATGATGCAATCGCCAAAGCAGATGTACAAGATTTTGTTTGATGCAGCATCGGAGACGCTGTTAAACCTAGGGGCAAACCCAAAGTATTTAGGAGGGACTCCGGGTATAACGGCAGTGCTTCACACCTGGGGCCAATCCCTTGATTATCATGTGCACCTGCATTGTGTGGTGAGTGGTGGCGGAGTGCCTGCCTGCCGGCAAGGCAGGGATAAAAACAATCAGTGGATTGAGGCAAAACGGGCCAACGGGAAATTTCTGTTCCCCAAAGATGCCCTGAAAAAAGTCTACAAGGCTGTATTCTTAAGAATGGCACGCCAAAGAATGGAAGACATCGAATGTACCGATGATGAAATTGAGGAAGCCATCCGTTTATCGGGATATAAAAGATGGAAAGTATATGCCAAAGCGCCTTTTGGTGGCCCCGATCAGGTGATAAAATACCTGGGGAGGTACACCCACAAGACAGCCATAACGCATTATCGGATAAAGTCAGTGCAAGATGGCAAGGTGTCCTTTGAGTACAAGGATTATGCTGATAGCAACAAAACGAAAGTGATGACACTGCCTACAGGGGAGTTTATGCGCAGGTTTGAAATGCACATACTTCCAAAACGATTTGTTCGTATCCGGCACTATGGCTTCCTGACCAATCGTGGCAAGGCAACACGGATCAATGAAATCCGGGTGAATATGGGCTTGGAACCGGCAGCCCCACGAGTCGAAGTTCCGGTGGCTGTACGGTTGATGGAAAAGTTTGGAAAGGATATCACCAAGTGTACTAAGTGTTTGACAGGGCGCTATGAGCTGTTGTTTACCAAACGATATGGGAAAACCACCTACTCACGTGCCAGGGCATCGCCAACGGCGTAGAAGTTGAAAAAACAGCGATCAGCTTCAGGACATGGTGTATTGCAGTGGCGTCCCGTACTCACAAGGATTATGGGGAAAGGGGAAGTCGTGCCTCAATATTATTGTAGTTGCCTTAAAAGGCCAAAAATGGAAAGATTCGCAAAATATTGGCAATAATAGAAAATGACCCCGGAATACTTTAGCGCCTAAGGCTCCAAGCCGGTCTTCGGTCAACACCGAATAACCAACATACCCA
>QIEB01000302.1 GCA_003229495.1 Flammeovirgaceae bacterium | reverse complement strand
TGGAAACCCTGAGTGGTGGAAACAGCGATAAAGGACAAAACATATTCTGGACCCATGAAGCTGCACAATGCGTACGTTGTCACACTATTTTTGAAACTGGCGGAACCATGGGGCCAGGCCTGTCCGGCGTAGGCTCCAGGTTATCGTCGAAGGAATTGCTAACTGCACTGGTTAACCCCAGTGGCTCATTTGCTGAAGGATACCACATGGTAACACTTAACTTAGAAGATGGGGAAACAGTCACCGGATTGGTCCAGTCAGAAACGGCGGATACCCTGACTTTAAAAATCGGGAATCAGCAAATACTGGAGGTTGCAAAGCCCAACATTACCCAGCAAAGGAGTATTCCTTCCAGTATGCCTCCTATGGGACAGGTGTTAACAAAAAAGGAAATTAGGGACGTATTAGCGTTCCTGGGTACTCTGGAATAACACTAGAATCAATGGCAATAGTTGTCTTCTCACATCCCCGACCTGTAGTTTCTTCTGGTACCAATGGCATTTTTATCCCTGCCCTAATTCTGGTATTTATTTTTGTTACCTCCTGTAATCAAGTAGGAGTCCAAAAGGATAGCCAAAAGGTACGGCCCAATATCATCTACATATTAGCTGATGATCTGGGCTACGGTGACCTCTCTGTACACAACAGGGAATCAGCAGTGCAAACACCTCACATGGATCGTTTGGCTATCGAGGGGATGAGTTTCAGCGATGCACATTCTGCATCGGCTGTTTGCACGCCCACACGTTATGGGATCCTTACAGGTGAATATTGCTGGCGTACTTCATTAAAAAGTGGTGTGCTCTGGGGCTATTCACCTCCTTTGATTAGCCCTTCTCAGGTAACTGTAGCATCATTTTTAAAAAGCAATGGTTATCGTACCGGCGTGGTAGGCAAATGGCATCTGGGCCTTGGGTGGCAGTTAAAAGATGAGGCCAGACCTATTGAACAATATGACTGGCACTACCTGTTTGACCAGGAATTGGGCAGTAATGTGGATTACACTAAACCTGTTGCAGGTGGGCCAAACCAGTTAGGGTTTGAGTATTCATATATTTTTCCTGCTTCCCTGGATATGCCGCCATACCTATATCTTGAAAATGGAATAGCAGCGGATCAGCCTACTGACTATACAACAGGGAAAAGTGAACAGGAGGATGGCAGAGGTGTTTTCTGGAGGGCCGGGGAGGTAAGTCCCGGATTCCAATTTGATGGTGTATTGAGTGAGATAATTACTAAGGGGGCAGAATTTATTAAGAAACAGGAAACTGACCAGCGCCCGTTCTTTCTATATCTACCATTGACCGCTCCACATACTCCTTGGTTACCCACGGGAGAAACCGTCGGAACTACCAACGCCGGGAAATACACGGATTTTGTGAAACTAGTGGATAATCAGATTGGGATTTTGTTAAAATTGTTGGATGAGATGGGACTCACAAACAATACGCTGGTAGTCTTATCATCTGATAACGGAGCACATTGGACAGTGAAAGACAAGGGACTATTTGCTCATCGCCCCAACTATATATACCGGGGACAAAAGGCGGATATCTACGAGGGAGGACACCGCATTCCCTATGTGGTGCGTTGGCCGGAGCATGTACCCGAAGGAAGTCAGTCGGACCAATTACTAAGTACCACGGATTTTATGGCCACCATGGCCGGTGTTATCGGCAAAAAAGTCCCTGAAGGCGCAGCACCTGATAGTTATGATATGTCAGAGGTTATTTTAGGTAAAGAGTCGACTAAACCTGCCAGGATGCAAATGATCCAGCACTCGTTGAGCGGTCTGTTTGCCATCAGGCAAGGGAAATGGAAATACACCCCGGTATTGGGATCCGGTGGGTTTAGTGACCCGGTTTCCATTGATCCGCAGGCCGGCGGACCAAACGGGGCCTTGTATGATCTTTCAATTGATATCGCAGAAACCCAGAATTTAATTTCCGAATACCCGGAACAAGCCCGGTTATTACACCAGAAACTCGAAGAAATTGCCTGTCAGGAGTTCTAGTGGATGACTTTAGTCCTCCAATTCGCTCAAACTGACTTTCTTGCCCTGTTTGGCTGACAACCTGGCCCATTGCAATATGGCCATAACTATGAGATTATTTTGCAAACTGCTGAGGTCATCAGGCTGGGGTTTTATTCTCTGATTACTGCAATGAAATAAGAAAACGGATCATCCAAGGGTGCTGATAATTCCGGAGCGGTAACAAGGATAGCACCCTCTTTTTCAGAGCGCATAACCCGCATATCGGTACCATCAAGGCAGTGGATATAGCCATATTGGCCATAGATCTCCAGGTCTTTGCGGTTGTAGTTCCAGTTCCAACTTGCCTGAATGATGGTTTGTGACTTTTCATAAGTCAGAATAATGGTTGCCTCATCGTCCACTTTTGGATAGATATCAGGTTTTATTTGTTGGGTTACTGCAAAAACTTCATCAGGCATCTTTCCTTTATGTAGCCAGGTTGAAAGGTTGGCCCCATAACAACCAAAATCCATCAACGCTCCCGCCCCATTCCAATAGGGGTCTGTAAGCCATTCTAAAAACTCCTCATCAACTCCTATTTCCTTAGGCCCGGGATGCCCATCATGGACCACAATTTTCCTTATATCTCCAAACGTTTGAGCTTCTTCCTGAAGCAATTTCAGGGCATGGTGGTTGCTCCCATACCAGGTTGTTTCATAGTTGGTCAATAGATGAATATTATGCTTTCTAGCCAGTCTGGCCATTTGTAAGGCATGACCCAAATTAACCGCCAACGGTTTTTCTACCATTACATGGATCCCTCTGGGCGCGCATAATTCCACCACCCTGAGGTGATCTCTGATGGTATTGAACGCTGTCACCGCCTGTGGCTTGGCCGCATCCAACATTTCCTCAATGGTCGGATACACCAGGCTCATAGGTAGATTGTACTGGTCCAGGTATCTTCGTGCCAACTCCAGGTTGGGTTCTGCGATACCTACAATTTTAAAATCCCCGGTGGAGGCCCTGTTCAAAATCCAGTGTACATGGGTATGTACCAAACCGACTATACCTATCTTCATAGGAGGCGGTTTGATTTCTTGAGCATGGGCGCCAATACTCATTGCCATAAAAAATAAATAGAAAGCAAATTTTCTCATATCACGTATTGTGGAGGTACATCTGCTCAAAATAAGATATTCCGCTAAAATAGGAGTATTTTAGGTAGCAATTTTTAAAATCAAATGAGAACTGAATTCTTGATCATTGTACTAATTATGACAACCAATATGAACGCCCAGAGTCAAAACCTGCTTCCGTATTATGAAATACCCCCTCATCCAGACACCTATAGTGCAAGCAATGTAATGGGACGTTTGGTCGATGGCCTGGGATTTAGGTATTATTGGGCTACAGAGGGCATTCGAGAGCAGGATTTAAAATATAAACCCAGTCCGGAGGGCCGCTCCTTGGAGGAAACCCTGGATCATATTTACGGACTATCGCTTACTATAGTAAACGCACCCCAGAGTATTGTAAACGAGAGGCCTGCCGACTGGTCGGACATGACCTTCCAGCAAAAAAGAGCACAAACACTGAAGAATTTTCAAAAAGCCAGCGGGCTTATGAAGGCAGGACACCCGGATGCGATGGAAAACTATCGGGTAATCTTCAAACGAGGAGAGAACCAGTCCGAATTCCCCTTCTGGAATATGATCAATGGTCCAATTTCTGATGCTTTATGGCATACCGGGCAGCTGGTTTTAATGAGAAGGACTGCCGGGAACCCAATTAGTCCCAAAGTGAATGTGTTTACTGGCAGACTTAGGGAATAGTTATTTTGCCAATATCTTCGGCAAGAAGATGATCAAACCAATGAGAAGGGCGGTTATGGATGCTACTAATACAGCACCAGCAGATAGATCCTTTATTTTCTTTATTTTTGGATTAAATTCGGAACTATAAAGATCAGCCAGGTTCTCAATACTGGTATTGATCAGTTCCATGGCAAACACTCCTCCTATCACCAGAATCAGAATAATCCATTCAAACCACGAAACTTTCAAGACAAACCCCAGCACTATTGCTACAATGGCGGCCAACAGATGGACCCGGGCATTAAATTCTTCTTTGAATACAGTTCCTATTCCTCTCAGGGCATAAGAAAAACTCCGGAAAAATTTACTAGAATCCATTTAGCTTAAATTTACCATACAATTAGTTACAATTTCTGGTTTCTGGTTTCTGGTTTCTGGTTCCTGGTCCTTCGTCCCTACCACCCTCGTCCTTCGTCCCTACCACACCTTCGTCCCTAACACCCTCGTCCCTAACACCCTCGTCCTTCGTCCCTAACACCCTCGTCCCTCGTCCCTAACACCCTCGTCCCTACCACCCTCGTCCTTCGTCCCTGCCACCCTCGTCCCTCGTCCCTACCACCTTCGTCCCTCATCCTCCGTCCCTCATTTAACCGCCTCAACATACAGTGACCGGTAATCTTCGTTGGCCTCTGAGGGATAGGTCCCTTCGAAACTAAAATAGTCAAATCCACTTTTTTGGAAGCCCATTTTATGGATATTACAACTCGAAAATCCCGCTCGCTCAAGATGCGCGCAAAGTGTCGGTAAATCCCAGGCGTTTTGATGTGCCAGGGCATCTTTACCAAGTAGATCTGGTTGCCCGCTGGGTGAAATGAAATCATCCCTCATGCATTCAAACAGGGTGTAATCAATACCATATTTTGTTTTCAGCCGATCTTTCCGGCGTTTAAATAGAAGAAACTCATTATTTTGGTTAATGTACTCGCGTATGCTCTTTTCCACATCCGGCAGAATCAATCTAAAGACCCCACCCTTTTTCATTACTCTATAAATTTCCTTGAAAATCAGGGGTGTTTTGAATATACTCATATGCTCAAATACATGGGAACCATACACACATATACAACTTTCGTCTACCAAAGGGAGGGACTCGAAATTCTGGAAGTTCACTACAATATCTCCCCACTCCGGCTCAATATCCACACTTAGCCAAGAGCCGTCGGGCTTTACCCAATTGGGCCCCGGACCGAAATTTAGTTTATATGGCGGAGTGGCTTCTATCTCCATCGTATTAACATTTTTGGGTCTTTTTTTGATTTTGTTAACCCTGACATCAACCTGATATCCCAATAACCTGATACGCTTCATTTCAGTAGTTTTTGACTGGTGTCGAATTTAGCTAATTTCATCGATTCGCAATAAAGAATTAATTGGGTATACTTGACCAACCAGTTGAAAAGAAAACATGATTTCCAATCGGTACCATAATGATGCCACTGCGACTTTGAAGCTGAACACTGTTCAACTGGAAATGAAAGCCCAAATCGA
>QIEB01000531.1 GCA_003229495.1 Flammeovirgaceae bacterium | reverse complement strand
AACTTCAGGGCATCCACAAACCTGGAAGGGTGCACTGAAACTGGCAAACGACATTCAGGATTATCTGGTATATGGCAATTTTAGCGCTTGGATTTATTGGCAAATAGATTCTAAAGAACCAGGAGGTGACTTTTCTATTCTGATAGATGGATTGCCATCACCAAAATACTATGCCTCAAAACATTTCTATAAATACATACGGCCCGGTGCAGTTCGTGTAGCTGCCACTTCCCAAACTGAAAACCTTCGTGTATCTGCCTATCACCATGAAGTGGATGGTACCATGACCATAGTATTAATCAACAATAGTGATTCTACCATTCAAACTTCTTTAAATACACCATATAAATTTGACATCTACCAATCTACGGCAGTTGATAAATTTGCGAATAAAGGACAATATCTACCAGGAGGTGAACTTTTCATTCCTGCAAAGGGAATTATCACCTTGAATGGGACCGACAGAAAATTGAAAACATTAAAGTCCTTAAGTGCATTACCCGAATCGTGGATAGTACCCGAAGACCAAAAGTCTGAAAAATGGGGAAATGATAGTAGTTTTCCTAGAAAAACGCCCTTTCAGGTTGCGCCCGATGAAGGATATGGTAACATTATGTGGAATAGGCTTCAAAAAGAGAGCCCGGAGGATATTCAATCCCATGTAATGCACAATGGATGGACGTGGATGCATAGTGTACTGCTTAACGGAGATGGGGCCTCATTGAAATTATTGCTGGAAAAAGGTGCAGATATCAATGCCAAGGCCAATGATGGGTGGACTCCCTTACACATGGCGGCCTCATCTTTTGTAGACGGCGCACATAATGTGGACACTACTCAGGACTATAAGAAATTTGAATTACTTAGAATATTGTTGGACGAGGGAGCAGATTTTACAGCTACCACTGATGACGGGTGGACGGCACTACATGCTGCTGCAGCAAACGCTTACACTGGCTGGCGACAGAATTCCTATAGCTCTTTGCAAAGAATAAGGGACTTGATTGAAGTTGGGGTCGATCTTGAGGCTAAAGATGTCAATGGTAAAACGGCCTTACATTATGCTTCAATGCAGGGCTATCTTTACTTTTCAGGTGTCCCGGAAATACCCGCTGATGTGGTTGAAATCCTGCTGGATGCGGGAGCAGACATCAACAATACCGACCATAGAAACCGAACGGCGTTGCACTATGCGGTAGAAATAGGATACAGTGAAATTGTACTTTCTCTGGTGAAACATGGAGCGGACCAGTCATTGGCGGATGTCAATGGAAAAACAGCTTTGGATATTGCCCTAACATCGGAGCTCAAAACTATAATTTCCATTTTGGAAAATGGAGCATACCCTGATGATAAGATTGCTACTAATTCTGTGGACAACGATGGAAGCAGCACAAAATATAAAAATGGCCCAGAATTGCTAAAAGCTGCCTGGAATTGAAAAAGTCAAAAAATTATTGGCTGATGGAGCGGATGTAGCATACACTGATACCGATGGATTTACCGCTAAGGCAAGGGCAAAAGATAGCGGGCATGAAGAAATAGTGAAGTTACTTGAAGCAGCTGAGGATAAAAAATAGGCTATATGCTTTTGAAACCTAAAAACGCGTGACAAAATTTCACAGAATAATTATCCCCTTACTGGCAATTTCCTTAGTAGTACAAGTCTCATCAGTAGGGGTAGCCGCACAAGAAGCACCTTGGATAAGTTATCCTTCTGCCAATATTACCCAATACGGAGTATATCATTTTCGAAAATCGTTCGATTTGGAAATGATGCCTGAAAAATTGATTGTTCATATTTCTGCCGACAACCGCTACAATTTATTTGTAAACGGCAAACGGGTAGGTTATGGGCCGGCAAAAGGGGACTTAAAAACATATAAATATGATATCATCGATATTGCCCCATTCTTAAAAACGGGAAAAAATCTGCTTGCAGCTTTGGTTTACAACGGGGGAAAAGACAAACCAATGGCTTTTATTTCTGTTCAAACTGCTTTTATGTTAAGGACTGAAGATCCGGAGTTAAATTGGTTGAACACGGATTCCTCCTGGAAAGTATTGAAAAATAAAGCCTATCGGGTTATTTCCTATAAAGAATTGATCTTTACAGAGCCATGGTTTAAGGGTTTTTATGCCTGTGGAGGCGGGGATGAGGTTTTTGCTGAAAAATATCCCTGGGGTTGGGAATTGCCTGAATTTAATGACAATTCGTGGGTTGCTGCAGAAAAACTCGTCTTTGATGGCGAACCTCCCTGGAATTTGGTTCCAAGAAATATTTCTTTTATGGATAACCATAAAGAACAACCTGCACGCATTAGACGGGTCAGTGGTGTTGATATTCCCATTGGGAGTTGGGACGGAAAATCCAAATTGAGCATTCCTCCCCATACCAAAGCCACAATTCTAATAGATTTTGATGTACTTACCATGGGTTATCCTGAACTGACTGTATCAGGAGGTAAAAATGGCCGTGTTAAAATAAAGTATGCAGAGGCCCTATATGAGAAAGTGGATCTGAAGGCACACCGTGATTCGGTAAATGAAAAAACAATGTATGGTGTTTGGGATATTTTTCACCCTGACGGCAAGAACGAAATTACCTTTCGCCCACTTTGGAAAAGGGCATTCAGATATATCCAATTGGTTATAGAAACAAAAACAGAACCGTTGGATATTATTTCATTCGAAAATGAATATTCAGGATATCCATATCCCAAAATGTCCACTTTTACCAGCAGTGACAACCAGTTGAATGAAATTCATGAAATGTGCTTGCAAACATTGCGGATGTGCTCGGGGGAAACGTATTACGATACACCATTTTACGAGCAGCTCAGCTACGGAGGTGATAACAGGCCTATTGCAGCTATCTCAACCTATAACTCAACCGATGATCGGTTGTTAAGGGAAGTAATGAGGCTCTATCCACAGTCGGAGAACAATGAAACCGGTCTAAATCAGCCTATCCATCGAATTTTGATTTCGATATGGGAAGCTGGTCATTAGCATGGATTCAGAGTCTGTATGACTACTATCTTATTCGTGGCGATTCATCGTATGTTAGTCAATTTGTAGAAAACATTGAAAGAGTACTAGGGTTTTATGAAAGGCACCTGGACAAAAAAACTGGATTGATTGGCACCGTAAGAAACAAGAATTTCATGGACTGGAGTATCACCAAAGGGAGTTTGCCACGTGCCGATGAAAAAAATGAAATGAAGCAATCGGTTATGCTCACCCTTTATTACGCCCATACCCTGGATTGTACAGTTAGTCTATATAAAGAACTTGGGTTAAGTGAAAAAAGCAAAAAATGGATCCGTTCCTCTAGGGCTATCAAAGAGGCTGTGAATGAAAGCTGCTATAATGAACAAGAGCAGTTGTTCAGTGATTACCCGGACCAACAAATTTTTTCCCAACACACTAATATTCTGGCAATATTATGCGATCTGATACCACCTTCGGATCAGGTGCAATTGCTCCATAGGATTCTGAATTATGATAAATTTGATGAAATAGCCAGTTCTTATTTCTCTTTTTTCCTTTTCAAAGCCATGAAAAAAACCGGGCAGCAAGACCTGTTTCTTGAAAACCTGGATTCATGGCATAATTTCATTGATAGAGGGCATACCACCTGTGGAGAGACTGGTTTTGCTTCACATGACAGGTCTGATTGTCATGCCTGGAGCGCACACCCGGCCTATTATCTTTTGAGTATTGTATGTGGAATTAATCCGGCGGACATAGGGTTTGGCAAAGTGAAGATAACACCACATTTTGGGAAACTTGACTGGGTTAAGTCTTCTTTACCACATCCTAAAGGTGATATTGTGTTTGATGTCAAGAAACTGGAAGGAAATGGGATAGAAGGATTCGTTGAATTGCCCCCTGGCTTAATAGGTACATTCGAATGGCATGGCAGGAACATCGAATTAAAAGCAAATCAAAAAAATAAAATACTATTTAATAATTGAAAATGAAGAAAATTTTCTCCATCTGGTTAGAAAATTCTCTGGAGATTTACTCGCCTTTCCCCAGTGCTTTGGCCAACAGATTCCTGGTTATCTGTTGAACACGTGAATCATCCTTTGTAAAGTCACATATTTTGTGTCCCATTTCCTCCTGGTTGTTCACTGGATTTTGAAACCCCGGAGGAGAAGATAGAGGCAAACTCCAAAAACATGTTCCCGCGTTAAATACAAAATTCCCTTTTTCAGCAGTATAAATAGTTGCAGCATGATCTTCAGCGTCGGGATTGCCGAACTTATTTGGAAAAATCTTATTTCTCGCCAAAATCAGTAACGAAGAATCTTCCTTCACGGGAAATCCGTGGTATTCCCAGCCGACTAGGTCAATGATTTTATCTCCTTTTTGCATTCCCGTACCTTCATAGATCCAATGATCCGGCATAGTGCATACATAGTCGGAATATCCTACGCCGTACGATGAATTTCCCATCAGTTCAGCTTCATCATCAAAAGGTTTTTCAGGTAATCGCCCCGTAATCCGGTTTGAACGACCATCTGAAGAGGAGTCAAGGTAAACAGGGCGAGAGACGGAATTGCCGGAAAGAAATAGTAGACTTACTCCTTTATCTCGTGCCATGCTAACATTCTCAACCATTTGTGGGGTCCAGTATTCATCGTGGCCAACTGAAATAAAAGTTTTTCCACGGGTAAGTGTGGCCGGATCAGCATGTGTATCAGTGTTGGAGATATAAGAGACGTCATAGCCTTCTTTTTCCAGCCAGAAAGCAAGTGAGAACTCCCAAAGCAGAAACTCCCCAGAACCATTAGATAGTCCGTTAAAGTCAGAGGGCAAGAAATTGACATACAATGAGTATGGCCTGTCATAACTGATCCTGGCGCCATTTGTATTCACCCATGGGTTTTGACCTTCATCATACATAGAATGCCAGTAAGGCCAGCGATTGTAGGCCTGCCAGGTGAGGTCCGAACACTGGAAAACCACCTCAGATGGTCTCTCATCCTTTACTATGAAAATAATATAGGCCTGA
This sequence comes from Flammeovirgaceae bacterium, assembly GCA_003229495.1. GTDB lineage: Bacteria > Bacteroidota > Bacteroidia > Cytophagales > Cyclobacteriaceae > SZUA-3. The sequence continues at coordinate 1,139 of QIEB01000531.1, read as the reverse complement.
CTACTGTCTGCCAGAGCTGTCAGCTTTCCCAAGTATACTCCGCTAAGCCAGTTTTTTGGAATGGTCATCTGGTAGGCTATATCCCAGCGGCATTCGATAAGATTGTTTGGCCCGGCTTCAGGAATTACTTGTGGTTTCCCTGACAATGGGCCCAATTTTTTCATCAGCCTTCCGCCTTTACCTCCATAATAACCCATGCGGTAAATATCTATGGTGTAGTCAGAAACAGGATCTGTACTTATAAATATGCTCAATGTATCACCTGCCAGGTAACTGGTCTTAGAACAATACCCTTCAATTTGTGGCCTTCGACAAAAATAGTGTTCCGGATCCTCACATCGCTTTTCAGGCACCTTGATAAGAAATGAAGAAGTGCCTTCTTTCTGATTTTCCAAAATAATAAGGTTTTCGACAGTCTTCATGGATGTCTCCGGTGAACATTGAAATAGGATAAATGGAAATAGAATCAGGGAGAAATTTATTTTTTTCATAGTTTGACTTTGTAAGCTCACTCCATATCCAAAACAGCTGCTTCACCACGCTTGAAATGGTTTTTAAGTATTTTTTCAGCTTGGTTTAAATTTTTATTACGTATAGCTTCAACAATCTGGCGGTGTTCTTTATCTGTCTGTTCGTAATCGTTCAGATATTTCTTAGTCTTACCTAACTTTTGGTGAAAAATTGGAATTTGCGAATAATGATATGCCTTAAGCAAACGTGCATTTCCGGATGATTCAACTATTTTTTCATGGAAATTGATATCGGCCTCACATGCTCCAGCGATATATCCTCTATTAGCCAGGGTTGCGAATTCATCACAAATTATAACAAGCTGATCTAGCTGGTCTTCTTCAATTCGTTCAATGGCCAAACGGACAGCGGCAAGTTCCAGTATTTCGCGAACTTCCCTGATCTGGTGAATGTCTTCTGCAAACATCTCGATTACAAAATACCCTCCTTTTTTTCCATTAATTACCAGGCCCTCTCCTAAAAGTCTGTTCAACGCTTCACGAATAGCCATGCGGCTTACATTTAGCTTTTTTGACCAGGCATCTTCCTTTAAACGTATGTTTGGTTGCAATTGCATTATTAATATTTGGCGCCGAAACTCCAAATATGCTATACTGGCCTGTGAGTCA
>QIEB01000333.1 GCA_003229495.1 Flammeovirgaceae bacterium | reverse complement strand
CTTCACACGGTCCTTATTTACCACTACTCCACAATCTACCGCGTAGTGAATTTCTGGGATACTTATTTTATTCCCTTCTACTGCCACTTCCACTACACAGGCTACATAGGTCAAAAAGCTGCGGTGTGAACAGATACCCAAGCCTCGACCAGACGGAAGTTTCTTACCCCAGTTCGATTTTCTTGCCACAAGTTCAATGACACCTCTCATACGGGCGGTATTGGCAGGAAAGTCCGCAATGGTTTCATCGTAATTAAAGAACTCCTCCATCATTTCATCAAAATTGATATGCCTGTCAGGGCCTAAAAGGTCCAGTAAATTATCCACCGGGTCCATTTTACGGGCAACGGCTACCTCATCCAGCATGCTTCCAATGGCGTAGGCGTGTTGGATATTGCAAACTGATCTCAGCCAACCGATTCGAGTGTGTGCTTTTGCCTGGTGTGTCTCCACGCAAATGGCCGGAATGTCGTAGGGAAAGTCAATCATTCCCAGCCCCAGTTCCTGGCCGGAGGGTTCGTTAGCTTCCAGGCTGGAAGTTCCACCTATTGAAGGAAAAACGGAACGGTGATTCCAGGCTGAGACTTTACTGTCCGCTGCAAGTCCTACCTTGACGTGCTGAATACTACAAGCGTGAAAGTAGTCATTGCGCACATCATCTTCACGGGTCCATACCACCTTCACAGGTGCTTTCATTTTTTTAGAAATCAATGCAGCTTCTACCACAAAATCTGGTTTTGACTTGCGTCCAAAGCCGCCACCTAGTAAGGTTACATTTACTTCCACATCCTTAATGTCCATTCCCAAAGCTTCCGCAACACTTCCGCGGGCCCATTGTGGATTTTGGGTGGGTGCCCATATGGTGCACTTTCCGTCTTTGACCTCAGCCAGTGCATTGGGTGGCTCCATGGGAGTGTGGCTCAAATGAGGAAGTCGGTAAGTCGCCTTGAGCACTCGGTCCGATGCCCGGAGCGCTTTTGCAACATCGCCCTCCTCCCGCCTAATCTTTCCTTTTTTACCAGCCCTTTTCTCCATATCATCAAGATATTGCTCAGTATTATAGCTGGCATTGACTCCATAATCCCAGGTGATCTTCAACGCTTCCTTACCTTTAATAGCCGCCCAAGTGTGCTCAGCTACCACTGCTACACCTCCTAAGGGATTAAACCCTGTAGGAAAGCCAGGAGAATCCAGTTCAAAAACTTCCAGCACACCTGGAACCTGGAGTGCCTCATCGGCATTGAAAGATTCTACCTTTCCTCCTATCACCGGACAACGGGCAATAACTGCCACTTTGGCGCCGTCAACTGAAGCATCCATTCCAAACACTGCGGTACCATTTACGATCTCCGGGAGGTCGTAGATAGAAGTTTCTTTTCCAATGAGATTAAAATCTCTGCTGTCCTTCAGTTTGATATCTTCTTCCTTAGGGAATTCCAGTTTGGAAGCCGCTTCTGCCAGGGCCCCAAATTCTAACCGCCGGTCGCTGGGTTCATGAATAACTTCATGGTTCTTAGCCCGACATTCGGATACATCCACGCCCCATTGATCGGCTGCGGCCTGTTCCAGCATCATGCGGGCTCCAGCACCCACTCTGCGCATGGGGAGGTAGAACATCCTGACACTGAACGATCCGTCGGTGTTCTGATCGCCATAAGTCTCCTCATCTCCCACGGCCTGTACCAGTTTTACTCTATTCCAGTCAGCTTCCAGTTCGTCTGCTACAATGGTAGGCAAGGAGGTACGGATACCGGTCCCCATTTCGGACCGATGGGCGACAATAGTAACTTCACCCAGGTCATTTATATTCAGATACACATTGGGCTTAAAAAAGTACTGAGGTTCTTTGGCCACTTCTTCAAAAGGACGGGAGCAACTAAGATGAAATCCCAGGATCAATCCGGTAGCTCCCACCGAAGTAGTTTTTAGAAAGTCTCTGCGATCAACTTTTGATAATGGTGATTGGTGAACAGTTTTCATGAGTTACCTCCTTTCTCAGCAGCCAGCTGTATTGCCTCCCGGATGCGGTTATAAGTACCACATCTGCAAATATTGCCAGCCATAGCCTGGTTAATTTCTTCTTCTGTTGGGTTTGGGTTGCTATCCAAAAATGCTGCGGCATTCATTATTTGCCCTGTTTGGCAGTACCCGCACTGAGGTACATCGGTTTCCATCCATGCCTGTTGTAAAGGATGTTCGCCTGATGACGAAAGTCCTTCTATAGTAGTGATCTCCTTTCCTTCAGCATCAGAAACCGGGGTACTACAGGATCGAATAGCCACGCCATCCAGGTGAACGGTGCAGGCGCCACACTGCCCTATACCGCATCCGTATTTGGTCCCCCTTAGGCCTACAAGATCCCTGATGGCCCAAAGCAATGGCATATCTGGCAGAACATTTTCCAGCGTGTGCGATGTTTCGTTAATTTTTAAAGTGAGTGAGCTCATTGGATAGTTTCATTTAGGTGATTTCAAACAATTTAGATAATTAAATGAGAAATGAGGAATGATGAATTAAAAATTATTTAGTGTGGAGTGTGTAGCATACAGTGTTGCAAAATTTTTCATTTCTAATTTCTAATTAGATTAGTTTTTACTAATTTTACTAGTATTAAGCGATCTATCCTTCATATAGACCTGGACACATTTTTCGTCTCTTGCGAACGACTATTGAACCCTTCACTTATGGGAAAACCGGTGCTCATAGGCGGCACCACTTCCCGGGGAGTGGTGGCATCTTGTAGTTATGAAGCCCGGCGTTTTGGCATCAAGTCTGCAATGCCTATGCGTTTGGCCCAACAACTATGCCCTGAAGCCATTGTCATACGGGGCGACAGCGGTTTGTACAGCAAATATTCACATCTGGTGACAGAGGTCATCAGGGAAGGTGCGCCCATGTATGAAAAATCTTCTATTGACGAATTTTATTTAGATCTCACCGGTATGGACCATTTCTTTGGTTGTTACCAATGGGCAATAGAACTGAGAGACCAGATTTATAAAGAATCAGGGTTGCCTTTGTCCATGGGTCTATCTATCAACAAGACTGTTTCCAAAGTGAGTACCAACGAAGCCAAGCCCAATGGTCATAGAATTTTTTATCTCCCCTGTCCTTACTGAAAATTCCATTGGTAGGCGATAAAACATTTGCCATCCTCAGGGAAATGGGATTGGAGAAAGTTCGCACAGTTCAACAAATGCCGAAAGATCTGATGCAGGGACTGCTGGGCGTGAACGGAGGCACTTTGTGGGATAAATGTCAGGGAATCGACCAAACACCCGTGATACCCTACACCGAAAGAAAATCTATTTCCATTGAGAGGACCTTTGAACGGGACACCATCGATGTTCACAAGATGGGCAGCATTTTATTGGCCATGTCAGAAAACCTGGCCTTTCAATTACGCAACGGAATAAAGCTCACTTCTTGTGTCACAGTTAAGATAAGGTATGCCGATATGAATGTTTATTCAAAACAAAAAAGAATACCCTATACTTCCTGTGACCGGACACTGATTGATCTGACCA
>QIEB01000214.1 GCA_003229495.1 Flammeovirgaceae bacterium | reverse complement strand
AATACAGAGTGGAATACGTACTGGACCGTGTTAATACCTTCTCTACCTCCTTTCTGGGCCTCACCGTGGGATGCGCCCAATGTCATGACCATAAGTTTGACCCCATATCCCAAAAGGAGTTTTACAGTCTGTTCAGTTTCTTTAACAGTGTTCCGGAAGCCGGGCGGGTAGAATACGGTGTGGAAGTAGCTGAACCTGCTATTCCGTTGCCAGACTCAACCGTTGAAAAGTACACCAATCATATTCAAAGCCTGGTCAGTTCCCAACAGCAACAGGTAACCAGATACGCAATGTCAAAGTGGGAAAAAGGCCCGGAGTTGAATAATCTTGATTTTCGATCAACCCAGGGATCAGGGCAAATCCCTCCTGGATTGATAGCGTATTACTCACTCGATTATATTGAAAATGAAGAGGTGAGGGAAGAATCGACAGCATCGAAGTCAGCCAAAGTGATCGACGGCCTGGCTCCTATGCCCGGAAAATTCTCCGGTGGACTGGAATTCACCGGACAAAACTATCTTGACCTGGGTCCGATAAAAGAATTGAGTTTTAAAAGACCGGTATCGGTAAGCTTTTGGCTGTACACCATAGAAAATGGAGCACGCGGCACGATGATAGCTCCAAAACCATACAAAGACGGAACCAAGCCAGGATTCACGCTTGGGACTTTTGATGATGGCATCAGATTTGAATTGACCAGTGCCTCTTCTGATGAAAAGCACAAAATTTCTGTGCAAACCAAACACATTTTGCCTGGTAACCAATGGGTAAATATTGTGCTTACCTATAATGGCTCGGGTAGGGCTGAGGGTGTAATGGTATATTTAAACGGAGAAGCCCAGCACCTGGATATAACCAAAGACAATTTGCGCGGAGCTCCTGCAACTCCAAACCCGATTTTAGTGGGCTTCAATTCAACCGACTGTTTCAGCTGTCCTACAGGCCTGATAAGAAGCAGAATGGATGAACTAATGATCTTCGACAGAGGCCTGGTAGAGGATGAAGTTCAATCCCTGGCGAGTTATAATCCACTGGAAAGCCTGATGACTAAGTCAACCAAGAGTGATCATGAACTCAAACGGCTATTTTACCATCAGTTGCATCATGGTGATCCCGATTATCGAATGTTAACCACCTGGCTCAGCGAATACAAATTTAGGGAGATGCGCACGGAGAGCGTGATCTTAAACCCAACCATGGTCATGGCAGAGATGGATACCGTCCGCCCTACCTACGTCCTGGATAGAGGTCAATACAGCGCGCCAACTGAGCAGGTTTACACGGCTACTCCAGTCCATGTGTTGCCGTTCCCGGATGAATATCCTAAAAACAGGTTGGGCCTGTCACATTGGTTGTTTGATAACCAAAACCCCCTAACCGCAAGAGTGGCGGTTAACCGCTATTGGCAGATGATTTTCGGTCGGGGAATTGTCGCCACACCAGAAGATTTTGGCAGTCAGGGCGACTTGCCTTCCCACCCCGAACTGCTGGACTGGCTGGCCCTGGAATTTCGTTCCTCAGGCTGGAATGTGAAGAAATTGCTAAAAACCATGATCATGTCGGCTACCTACCGGCAATCCGTGGTGGTAGATCCGCAATTATACAAACGAGACCCCAATAATATCTTGCTGGCGCGTGGACCCCAAGTCCGGCTTCAGGCCGAATTGGTCAGAGATCACGCTCTGGCCATCAGTGGTTTGTTAAGTGATCAGATTGGCGGGCCTAGCGTTAAGCCGTATCAACCGAAAGGACTTTGGCTCCAGGTAGCCAGTGGTAATCAACCCTTAAAAGAATATATTCAGGACCACGGGCAGGATTTGTACCGTAAAAGTATGTACACTTTTTGGAAGCGCTCCCTGCCACCACCTTCCATGATTACTTTTGACGCTTCCACCCGGGAACAATGCACGGTACGCAGACAATCTACAAGTACCCCGATGCAGGCCCTGGTGTTGCTGAACGACCCACAATTTACGGAGGCTTCCAGGCTGTTCGCCCAAAGAATATTGGTCGAAGGAGGCGCCACTGAGGCGGAGAGGATCCGGTTTGCCTTTCGATTGGCCACATCGCGGCATCCGAATGAAAAGGAGATGAGTTTATTGGCAGATTTGTTGAAACTTCAAAAAGAGACTTTCAAAGCAGCACCGGAAAGAGCATTGAGCTTGCTAAAAATTGGGGAGTATCGGTTTAACCCGGATGCCGATATTATTGAGCTGGCCGCCTATACTGTGCTGGCTAATGCTATATTCAATTTGACTGAGACTATTAGAAAAGGCTAAATTTAGAAACCATGAGTCATTCAGATCACCTAAACTGCTTAGACCACTTTTCTCCATTCCAAATGAGCCGCCGTCACTTCCTGTCCAGGGCAGGGACCGGGCTGGGTGTGGCTGCTTTGAGTACATTAATGCCAGGATGCGGGCATCTGGATAACGCTTCATCATTGCACCTGGATGCTCAAAACCATTTACCGCACCATGCTCCAAGGGCAAAGCGAATCATTTATCTGTTTCAAAGCGGAGGGCCGGCTCAGATGGAGCTGTTTGATTATAAACCGATGCTAACCAAAAGACAAGGAGAAGAACTGCCAGCCTCGGTACGTATGGGGCAGCGACTAACTGGCATGACAGCCAATCAGGCCTCCTTTCCATTGCAGGGAAACAATTGGGACTTCAAACAACACGGTCAAAGCGGAGCCTGGGTGAGCGACTTGCTTCCCCACACCTCAAAAATTGTCGACGATCTATGCTTTGTTAAGAGCCTTCATACCGAGGCCATCAATCACGACCCCGCTATGACCTTTTTTCAGACCGGCTCTCAACAAAGCGGCCGGCCCAGCATGGGTTCCTGGCTTAACTATGGTCTTGGCAGTGACAATGAGGACCTTCCGGCCTTTTGCGTATTGTTGTCTAAAGGGACCGGTCGAGTAGCAGCAGCTCAACCTTTAGCGGCACGATTATGGGGTACGGGTTTTCTTCCCTCTTTGCACCAGGGGGTCCAGTTCCGTTCAGGAGCTGATCCGGTGCTTTACCTGAATAACCCTGAGGGCATCCTGGATATCGATCGAAGAAAGATGTTAGATTACCTGAAAGAATTGAATAATCTCTATCATGATGAAGTGAGGGATCCTGAAGTCCGATCACGTATCGCCCAATATGAGATGGCATATCGCATGCAGACCTCAGTACCCGAAGTAATGGACGTCTCTACTGAACCGGAATCAGT
>QIEB01000645.1 GCA_003229495.1 Flammeovirgaceae bacterium | reverse complement strand
GTAGCAGACTTTCTGACTATGTTAACATCATAGGAAAAATATTCAACTGAACTTTTGGTCAGAAAATGAGCGATCATATTGCCGCTTTCATTCACAGCTATCATAGGGTAATCTGCCCAGTTCACAAACCAGTTAGTGCCTTTGGATATTTCTTTGGCTTCGGACCAGCCGGTATCTTTTTTGGTCACATATTTGAAAACAGCCGAGTCTCCATTGGTTTCCATCCAGGATAAATACAGTTTGTGATCTTTTCCGGTAGTGAGATAGGGTAAGCTAGCGGCGATGCCTGATGGGGACTCTAGTGTCCTGATCACTGGAGGATTATTGCCCTTCTCTTGAATATTATCCGAAACACAGGAGAAAAAAGTAATAGGGAGCAAAATTGTGATTACGGTTTTAATATTGAAAGTCATATCCATATTTCTAAATATTATTAATTTCGAAGGAAACCGTAACCTCACCCCAGCTGATAGATACCACCCCGGTGTTATCATCTATCTCTTTAATATCAAAGGTTAGCCATTCCACGGGCTCAGTCAGTTTGGTGGGACTTACCATCAGCCGGACCAGGTCCTCGGCCTGGTCATATTCATCGGCAAGATGTTGGTCCCAATTAGCATTTATTATGATGGTCCACTCCTGCTCACCTGGTATGGTGAACAGTGCGTATTTACCTTTTTCTACCTTAACGTCAGCTATTTTGACGTCCTTGCTGAAATTTATAGTGGTGGCACGGTGAGCGCCGGTCACCCATACTTCTCCGTACCCAACCAATCCTCCGAAAATCTTTCGTCCTCTTCTACCCGGGGAGTTGTATGCCACATGCACATGATTATCACCGATATTTGTCATAACCGATTTAGGAGGACTCTTGGGCTTGCTTTTACTGGTGTTAGTTGAATCGTGGTGTTCTGTATGGTCATGCCCTTGTGAATCATTTGATTCAGATTCCGAAGTTTTAGGTGAGCAACCCCAATAAAGAGCCAGGGTAACTACTATGAATATTCGTCTCATGTTTGTTTTATATTTTATCGATAATTTTCATCTCCAACTAGGTAAGTGATTTTATATACTGCATTGTTTACATCAACCAAGGCCTCTTCAAGGTCAAGTTGATAGTCCAGGAGCTTTCGCTCCATTCGCAGAACCTCCTCAAAATCTGATTTCCCGGCACTAAACTCTGTTAGAAGCAGTGATAATGATCGATCCGCCAGAATATATAAGTGTCTGTATAACTGATTTCTTCTGAGAGCGTCAAGATGGTCCCGTACCAAAAATTCCAATTGGGAAGAAAGCAGATTGGTTTTATCTTCTATTTGATACAGTATTTGTTCTTTTTCCAGACTGGCTTGATTTCGCAATGCCCGATATTTTTTTTGAAAAATGGGGAGGCTCATTCCTACCTGAGGAAACAACAAAGCGTTCTGCCCGTTATCCGGTGGTAAGTTGCCTGGTGATTCGGGGTCACTTCTTTCATCTACAAAGATATAGCTTAATCCAACAGAAAATGTTGGTCGTGACAACATCTGAGCTAGTTTTATTTGATCCTCTTTGGCCAGGGCTTGATATTTTAGTTCCTGAAGCTGTAGGTTTTTGGCAATCATACTGTCTGCCAGTATCTGTTCGTGACTACTTAATGGAACTAATACCAGAGAATCCGGAAGCTCCAGGGGAGTTTGAATTTTCACGTTTAGCAGGTTTTCAAATTCCACCAAAGTTGACTTTTGGCTGTCCTGTAGAAAGGCAAGCTGAGTTTTTAGTTCTTCTTCTTCCATTTCAACCCGGAGAACGTTTACAAATCCAGTTTTACCGCTTTCAAAATTCACCGTGGCCAATTCTCTGAATGAAGCAAGTACCAGCAAATTCTCCTCAGTAAGTCGTATCGCTTGATCTAAATAATAAAGCTCATTATAGGTAATCCTAATATCTGTGAACAACTTGAGCTTTGCATCCTGGAATGCCATTAATTTAGCATCTGCAATTTGACATGCCACATTCTCTTTGGACTTCAGGGTCCCGAACCAGGGAAATGATTGACTTATTGACAGACTGGCCTTTTGTGCTCCTACCCGGGTTTCCACTGGCTGAATGAAATAACCAAAGGCAAGGTGTGGGTCAGGTAAACCCTTGACCTGCGGGATCAGCTCCAGGCTGGCCATGAAATCGTTAAAACTGGCCTTTAATCCAGGGTTATTGGCCGCAGCTATAGCCAGGTAGGGATCAATCGGGTTCTGGGATAAAGCCTGAAAGTGGACCAAACAAACCAACATGATAGACAATTTTCTCATAATTATGGAATCAATAAAGTATTCAAAGTATTACCTGTTTCTATGTGGTTAATAACAAAAAAATCTAAAAGTCTAAAAATTGAAAGCAAGATAATATATAAAATAACCATAATTATATAAATACGATATATACCAAAATTGCGTAATTTGCGTATAATAAATATAATGATACAGAAATACATTCATATCCCCCTGGCAATCCTACTACTGGTAGGCTCTTCAGGATTCATTGTCAACTCGCACTTTTGTGGTGAGGCATTGAAAAGTCTGACCATGAATGCACCCTCTCATGGTTGTTGCGATAAAGATGAAATGCCCACGGACTGCTGTCATGATGTATCGGAGTACTTCATGGTGGACGAGTTTCAAGCCCAAGTCAGTATTTCCCAAACAATTAATGCACCACTTCTTTATGTAATAGACTATTTTATAGCTTCGGGACTTTTCCCTGAAGACACTTCTTCTCAATTATTCGTAGACTTAAAATCTCCCCCTCTTACTGAATCTAAGATCTTCATCAGAATTCAGTCGTTTCTTATTTAACGCCAGGTATTTGGTGGTTTTTCAATAAATTGAAAGCGCCGCTTATTTTGCTCAGTGATATCACCTCATAAAAAGAGGCAAGATAGGATAGGAGCAGTTACCGATTAGTTTATATATCAGCGTTACCATTATGTTAAATAAGACTATTAGGTTCTTCCTGGAGAACAAACTCGTCACCGGGTTAATCGTGATAATTTTCGTAGGATGGGGGGTATCAAACGCCCCCTTCAATTGGGAAATGACTTGGTACCCAAGGGACCCGGTGCCTGTAGATGCCATTCCTGACATTGGCGAAAATCAGCAGATAGTTTTTACCACCTGGATGGGACGATCCCCTCAAGATATTGAAGATCAGATATCCTATCCACTCACTAGTGCATTGCTTGGAATTCCCGGAGTAAAAACTATCCGTAGCAATTCCA
>QIEB01000377.1 GCA_003229495.1 Flammeovirgaceae bacterium | reverse complement strand
GGCAATCATAAAGATTGCCTTTTGCCTAATTACCAGGCCCGTAAACGAGCCTTGATCACACCCGCAATTATTTTTCCAATATTGTAAACTCCACCCGACGGTTAAGCTGTCTTCCTTCATCGGTTTCGTTAGTTGCCACTGGCACACCTTCACCGTATCCCTTAGATATGACTCGGCCTGGGTCAACCCAGTTCTCCAGGAGATAGGCCCTTACAGAGGCGGCCCTGCCCTCTGACAGGTTGATGTTGTATTGATCAGAACCTTTGCTGTCCGTATGTCCTGAGATTTGGGACTTGACTGATGGGTTGGACTTAAGAAATTCAACCAATGTGTTTAATTCCGTAATACTTTCAGGCCTTAGAATAGTCTTGTCAAAATCAAAGAATATGTTATTAAGACGTACCGTAGTACCGATTTCAATCCGGTCTACATAGAGATCTTTCTGGATGATAGTGTCTGATTCCACCACAGGAACTACCAGCTCATCGGAAGTATTCATATAACCTTCGGCAGTGGCTAGTATTTGATAGGTGCCATCTCCGGTAATTATTACTTCATAGAATCCACCGATATCGTCCGTTGCCACCTCATCAGCCACTATCTGATGAATCTCATACTTTACTGTTGCTGCTGATACCGACTCCTCAGTTTCCCGATCATAAACGTAGCCCCAAATTACCAATTTAGGCTTTGGCTTTTCCACAGGTATTAAAGACAAAATATCCAGGTTACCCCCATCCGGGGACATATATGCACGAGTGGTAAAAACATTCCCTTTGTCATCAACTGAATAGTAGGCGTCGAATCCGGAAGTATTAACCGGTGCGCCTAAGTTTATTGGGTCAGACCATTTTAACCAGGTATCATCCAATCGTTTGGTTAGGTAAATATCTGAACTTCCCTGGCCTCCAGGTCGGGTACTGGCAAAATACAAAGTGCTTCCATCGGGATCTAAGGTGGGCCCGAATTCATCATGTGAAGTGTTCAAAGCTTCAATAAAATCAGGCTTTGACCAACTTCCGTCATTTTGTTTAAAGCTTACATATAAATCACTTATCGTTTCCTCTTTTAGTTCATTAAAATACAACAAAAGAACGTCCCCATGTTGATTCAATATACCCCCTGAATACACCCCTTTGCACATCTTATCGTAATCTTTAATTCTTATTGGCGTCGGATTGTTCCAGCCATTGAAATTCCGGTAGGTGATAGAAAACCCTTTCGAATCCTTTTCCTTTCCCCGTATAAGCAGGGTATTCCCGTCATTGGTAATGCTCATTACCTGGTTATATCGATTCTGATTCAAAGGAGATGGCATATGGACAGCATCACACCATTTCCCACTGGAGGTACGTTCGGTGTACCAAATATCCTGACTTCCCTTTGTTCCAAATTTGTTATTGGGATGGTCTGCTACGAAAAAGTAAAGTATGGATCCGTCGCTGGATATTAATGGGGCACCTTCATGAAATGGAGAATTGACCCGTTTATCCATGCGCTTCAGTTGATATTCGAAGCGCTTCTTCGATCTGGGAGGATCGGTGGTTAAGGATGCCAACTGCCGCTGAGCCTCGCTTTGAAACCCGCAGATTACCATGACAATAAGTAGGTAAAATTTCATGTTGATGCTAAAATATAACATCAACTCAAATCAAGCTGTTTAATCTATTTCCAAAAATTACTATGTACAGAATTGTACAGAGATTGCATCATTTTTATTTGCAATGGTATTCTTTACTACATGGTATCTTTGGTATCCATATAATTCATCACAATAAACGCAAGGATTAATGTGGATCCAATACCTTCCATCGCTACTGCTACCCCGGCAATATAAGGATTCAGATACTGTCCGAATGGCTCATTTTTTACCATCTCTTGCATAAATGCCGGGTCCAGGAGATTAGTGTATATGAATACAAAAAGACCAAACAATATTGACGCTATAATCCCGGTCAAAACACCCAGACCAAGACCCTTCAAATAGGTGAATGACTGGGGTTTGGTTTTGCTGAAATACTTTAAAGCTGTGACCACACCGGTAGCAAGTATAAAGATATTTAAGGCACGTAACTCGATTACATGTACGATCCCCAGTAGTTTCATAATGAAAAACAGAGCTATTAAGCCAATAGCGGTAAACAACCCATACTTTTCGGCGGTCTTCTCAACGGTAAACATCTTTCCAATGAGTTAGGTAAAACAATATATCGAATTTTTATTGAAACGCTACCACGCTTTGATCTACAAGAAACAAATCAGGTGTTTTAAGCAAAATCTAGAAAAACTTTGAGAAACTAAACTGGATAAAACTGTCCTCTCTAAAAAAATATGCCAGTTGTACAGGCTCAATGTCTCCAAACCACCTACCCTCCAGGATTGCTTTCCAGTCACTTGAAAACAAAGGAATCTGCAGTCTCAACTAGAAGCCGCCCCTGATCAATAACCGGTAATTCTAAACTCTACCCGGCGATTTAGACGACGGGTTACTTCGGTACTGTTATCTGCGATAGGCTTACTTCCACCATATCCTGTACCGGTAATCCTTTCCTGGGATATTCCTTTATTGATCAAATAATTTCTTACAACGCCAACCCGGTCCTGGGATAAACGGATATTCTTGAAACGATCACCAACATTGTCTGTATGTCCTTCCAGTTGGATGGCTATGGTAGGGTTCTCACTCATCATTTGTACCAATTTATCCAATTCAGGGTAACTGGTAGCCGTTAATTGTGCCTTGCTCCTGTAAAAAAGCACATTATTCATTTTGACGGTCTGCCCTCTTTCAATGGGAGTAAGGTATAAGTCCCTTTCTACTTCCCCATATTCTTCAATCCCCGTAAGGTCCAGACGGTCCTGAACAGAATAAAATCCCCGCTTCTCTGCAAAAAAACTATAGATCCGGCTAACAGGTAATACGATTTCGTAGTAACCGCTTTGGTGATTGGATCTTGCTATTCCTATTTCGATATTGTCGTCAAAATCATGGTAAGTGATTCCCGTGGACAATGGCGCATTGGTCTTACTGTTCAATACCTTTCCGAATACCAATACTACCGGCTCAGGTTTAACCGGTGTCGGTAGTACGATTTTGAATATATCATTCTTTCCTAATCCTGCTTCATTGCTTACGAAATATGCATGGTCTCCTGCCGCAGGTATACTGTAATAAGGAAGAGTTTATCGGTTCCCCCAAATTTGTTGGTATGGACCAATTGGTCCAGCTGTCATCCAATCGACGGGACATAAATATATCATTGCGACCATAACCGGGATGCCCGTTGGAACTAAAATATAGAGTTTTTCCGTCAGCCGCCAGAAAAGGTGAAAGTTCGGTGCCCCCGGTGTTAATTTGGTTTCCCAAATTTTTCGGTGCGGACCAAATATCGTTGCCTTCTGCGAAGCTTACATACAAATCACGACTTCCATAGGTGTCGTCCCTATTTACCGCCAACAGTATTACCTTGCCATCATTAGAAAGGAAGTACTCGTTGTAAAAACTCTTATTGTAGAAACTCCTCATTTTTACATCTTCCGGATTGGCCCATCCCTTACTGGTTTTCCTGCTTATCGATAGTCCCATACCTTTCTGTTGGCCATCTGGTGTATAGGTATTCATCAATAGCAGGGTATTTCCATCCGGACTTACGGAAAAAACTGCATTCGGGCCCTCGTTGTTGATAGGCCGCTTTAAATTCACTGATTTAGACCATCCATCAGGACCAAACTTGGAGTAATAAACATCCTGTAGGTCACCCGTCCCACCAATATTGGAAGGGTCAGACCTCCTGGAAAAATAGATCTCTTTTCCGTTTGGGGTTATGACCGGGGTCATTTCTTCATATGCGGTATTTATTGAGGCTCCTAAATGCTCAGGAGGGTGCACATAGCTCAACTCGCTTTCCAGGTTGATAGATAGTTTAGTTCCTCGTATGGTAAAATTATCCACTTGTACAGTTCCGGTGCTCCATAGTGCGACCCCGAATGCTTTGCCCATTACACCATTAAAAATTCCCGAATAAAGATGCTGGTCATTAACTAAATAATGAATTTGAGACCCTTCTTTCTCTATTTTCAATACATTGTAGTCCAGTTTTATTTTTCCTGGTTTTTGATTGACAACGCAGTTGACCTGACCTTCTACAACTTCACAAATAGAGTATTTTCGTCCTTTCAATAAGAAATAGTGGGCATTCTGAGGCCTACTCCCACCCCAAATCAACCCATACTCACTTCCTGACTTTTGGGCTCTAACCCGCAACTCCACTGTGAAATTTTCACTAATATTTAGTTGGTTGCAATAGTAAGTAATGGCATGAGGATTTTGACCGGTGTATTTCCAATTATATTTACCGCCTTTTATTTCCCCCTGATTATACTGATTGTTTACTTCTCTAAACAAGGGCTCACCAGTCCCTTCAAAGGATTCCTGGTAAATTACTCCTTGTGCTATAAGCTGCTGGCAACAGCACAGAAGCAGTAATACGGTTATAACTTTATACATAGATTATTCTACTAAATAACAGAAATAATCTGGTAATATTTTCCACTAATTCCCATAAGGCCAACAGATGTAGGTTTTCATAATTCTCTAAGCTTCTGCTGGCAACGTTTCATTAAATTTTTGTACATTATTTTCAACCAAAATTCCTGGCAATTATAACCTCATTAATAAAATTATGAAGTTTCTAATACTTTTTATTATAACATTACCCGTATGGTCACAGGAGATCCAACTACCTCTATGGCCTGAGGGTGTACCCAACCAGTTGAAAAACACGGAACAAGAAGTCCGGGAGCAACAAGACATCTTGCGGATCTCTAAAGTGCAAACACCGGACATCACGGTTTATTTATCAGCCAAAAAGCACGCCACTGGCCAGGCGGTGGTAATTTGTCCCGGAGGAGGCTACGGTATACTTGCTTATGACTGGGAAGGAACAGATATAGCCAAGTGGTTGAACTCCAAAGGAATCGCTGGTATCGTTTTAAAGTACCGGCTTCCTTCCCCGGAGTTTCAGAAAACTCCCCGGCTGGCGCCTCTTCAAGATGCTAAACAAGCCATGCGCCTGGTTCGTAAAAACGCTTCCTTATGGAATATCGACCCCAGCCAGATTGGTGTGATGGGATTTTCTGCGGGAGGACACCTGGCATCTACTTTGGGGACCCATTTTGATGCTCCTGAAGGGGATGTTGAGAATGAGCTGTCCGAAATTAGCGCCCGGCCTGATTTCATGGTGTTGGTCTACCCGGTTATTTCCATGGCTGATGAAATAACCCATATGGGCAGCAGGAAAAATTTACTGGGAGAGGCCCCTTCTCAAGAGATACAAGATTATTATTCCAATGAGTTGCAAGTTACCAAACACACCCCTCCCACTTTTCTGGTACACTCATCGGATGACCATGCTGTTCCCGTTGAGAACAGCATCCGTTTTTACCAGGCACTGCTTAAGAACCAGGTGGAGGGGTGTGAAATGCATCTTTATCCCCATGGAGGGCATGGATACTCTTTAGCCTTGGATGACGGCCACTTAAGATTCTGGCCTGAACTACTGGCTCACTGGCTTAATAGCTGGCAATGATCATCTTCCTGCCAAAGCCAATGCTTATTCAGGGCTATTTTCGGCAAGCAATAAAAATGCACGT
>QIEB01000162.1 GCA_003229495.1 Flammeovirgaceae bacterium | reverse complement strand
ATTAATTATTATATGATTGAAACCATTACCGATACCACTATCCTTAGCAATGGGGTTCAAATGCCCTGGTTTGGGCTGGGGGTGTTTGAAAGCAAGGAAGGCAATGAAGTAGAACAAGCCATACAATGGGCGCTGGACCAGGGATACCGCAGCATCGACACTGCCAGCATTTATGGCAACGAAGCAGGAGTGGGCCGGGCCTTGAAAAACAGCGACCTCCCCCGGGAGGAGATTTTCCTTACCACCAAGGTTTGGAATACCGATCAGGGTTATGACAGCACCCTAAAGGCTTATGACCATAGTTTGGAACAACTTGGGGTAGATTACATAGACCTGTATAGACCTGTATCTGGTGCATTGGCCGGTGCAGGGAAAGTATAAAGAGACCTGGAGGGCCCTGGAGCATCTCTATAGTGAAAAACGAGTCAGATCCATTGGGGTCAGCAATTTCCTGGTACATCACTTGAAGGACTTGTTGTCCGATTGTCAGACCATACCCATGATAAATCAGGTTGAGTTCCATCCCCGTTTGTTCCAGCCCACGCTGTTGGACTTCTGTCGTTCGGAAAGTATACAAATGGAAGCCTGGAGCCCTATCATGAGAGGCAAAGTGATGGAAATATCCCAATTAGTTAGCATAGGAGAGAAGTATGGCAAGTCACCGGTACAGATCACCTTGCGCTGGGATCTGCAACAACGGGTAGTGACTATACCCAAATCCGCTAAGCAGCATAGAATCATTGCCAACGCGGATATATTTGACTTCGAACTGTCAGCAGATGAGATGGCACTGATTGACCAGCTAGACCGGGGAGAACGGGTAGGGCCAGATCCGGATAATTTTAATTTTTAGCCTCAATTCTTCTTGGGCTGTATCTCGGTCATGGTTTCAGGGTCCCAGTGTACCACCCGGTTTTCAAATATGCTAACATTGGAAGCTATCGCGGGTCCTGCAGCCCGAATGCCAAATGCCACATCTTCCACAACTTTGGAATTATTTCTTATCGCATCGAAAAAGGTAGCATGATGGTCATAGTGATCACTATATCCTTTGGGAGCTTTATATTCTATATCTCCAGGCTGTACTTCACCTCTCACCGGAGGGTATTCATCAGCGTACCATTGGGCATACTCCTTTTGGGTGGCTTCTGAAAAAGTATTATAGGAATCCCAACCGCCAAATCCGGGAGCGGATGAAAGGACTTTTTTCTGGATGGTCAAGGAATTGCCTGCCAGTATCATTACTCCTTCGGTACCTACCAGTCGCAACTTTGAGCTCCCACCGGATCCATCAATAAGGTTCACCCGCAGCTGGAGATTAAAGGCACTGTGTTCGTTAGTTTCAGGATAGTCAAAACACCCCAATACCACATCAGGTACATCTCGTCCGTCTTTCCAATAGCGCAGTCCTCCGGTGGCATAAATACGATTCGGCCCCAGACTATTGGTCACTGCATGCAAACTGGAAAACAGGTGTACAAAAAGATCACCCGCCACTCCAGTTCCATAATCCTGGTAGTTTCTCCAGCGGAAAAAGCGGGTAGCATCGAAGTCTCGCTGGGGAGCATGACCAATAAATGCTTCCCAATCAACGGTCTCAGCACTGGCATCAGTGGGAATGGAGTACTGCCAGGCGCCCATGGCTGAAAAGCGATCTGTCCAGCTTTCCACGACCACCAATTGACCAATCTCACCGGCCTGATACAATTCATGGGCTTTTTGGTTGACCATGGAACTGACCCTTTGACTACCTACCTGCAGTAATTTTTGGGTTTTCTTCTGGGTATCCAGTAGGGCCTGAGTCTCCGCCAGTTTTTGCATTAGTGGTTTTTCGCAGTAGACCGCCTTTCCTTTTTCCATAGCCTCAATGGCAATTTTTTGATGCCAGTGATCGGTAGTTGAGATCACCACTGCATCAATGTCATCACGATCCAGCAATTCACGGTAATTCCGGGTAACCACCACATCTGACCCGTACACTTCCTGAGTCCTGGTAAGTCTACCCTTATACAGATCACAGGCAGCTACTAATTTTACTCCCGGTACCTTGGTGGCGGTGGCGGCATTGTTGAATCCCATAATACCCATGCCTATAAACCCTACGTTGACCTGGTCATTTGCTGAAAAAGCGCTGCGGGATTTTAGTTGCTGAATATTAGGGTCCTCCCCCAAAATAGCCATAGCTCCGCCGGTAGTAACCAGAGAAGTAGCTGCTAATTTCTTTACGAACTTTCTGCGTGAATTTGAACGGTGTTTTTTCATTGCTTTGGTAAATATTTATTAAAAAATTAACTTAATTAAAATTTCCTAATATTGTCTGATTGCTTACCAGAATATTTACAGGCTGATAATGAGTTCGTCTGACCTATGAGTTTTTAATGAATATTCTAATCGCCCCTGATAAATTCAAAGGATCCCTTAGCGCCAATAGAATTTGTGATGCTATTGAGCAGGGATTGCTACAATTCGATAAGGCCCTGATTATCAAAAAAGCCCCCCTGGCTGATGGTGGTGAAGGATCACTGGATATTCTGGGACAATGTTTGGACTTGCAAACTGTGTCTTTAAAGGTAAAAGACCCCCTGGGAAGATCAATCACCTCAACCTACAAGCTGTCAGAAACCAAAGCATATATAGAAATGGCCGCGGCTTCCGGTTTAAACTTGCTCAAAGAGCATGAACGGGACTGTCTGCTTACTTCGAGTTTTGGAACCGGACAAATGATACTGGATGCTTATAATCGTGGCGTAAACCAAATCTATCTATTTGTAGGGGGGAGCGCTACTAATGATGCCGGGATAGGCATCCTTAATGCATTGGGTATAAATGCCGTAGAGCATGGCCAACTTTTGGA
This sequence comes from Flammeovirgaceae bacterium, assembly GCA_003229495.1. Classification (GTDB taxonomy): domain Bacteria; phylum Bacteroidota; class Bacteroidia; order Cytophagales; family Cyclobacteriaceae; genus SZUA-3. Next base: position 789 of record QIEB01000162.1, on the reverse strand, counting down.
ACCGATCGGCAGCAGTTTGATAAAACTTACCGGTTTTGATGAAACCCAGCGAAGAATTTCTGCTGCGGATATTTCCTTCACGGTGGTTTGCGATGTTAAAAACATTTTATATGGACAGCACGGCGCAGCTTATGTTTATGCCCCACAAAAGGGAGCCGGCTCTAAAGCAGTGGAGCAGCTGGATCTGGGACTGAGGAATTTCGCCCAAGTGGTTTTGAGAGACCGGGGTCTAAGAGTGGACAATTTTGAGGGTTCGGGAGCAGCGGGCGGGGTGGCAGCCGGCATAAAAGCATTCTTCCCAATAACTGTCCAATCAGGCATTGAGGCCATAATGGAAATGGTGCAACTTTCGCAGGCAGTTTCTTGGGCGGATCTGGTAATTACCGGGGAAGGGAAATTTGATCATCAAACCCTGGAAGGTAAAGTGGTGATGGGCGTCCACAACCTTTGTAACCAATTCCAAAAGCGGATGGCAGTGATTTGCGGTACTGTGGACCTGAGCCCTCATCAACTGGAAACTCTGAATATTTGGAAGATAAGTGCTTTGGTAACAGAAGATACTTCAATTGAACAGGCCATCGACAATGCCTATGAGCTGGTTAGCATACGTGCATTTTTATTGCTTGCCGAAAATAGCCCTGAATAAGCATTGACTTTGGCAGCAGGATGATCATTGCCAGCTATTAAGCCAGTGAGCCAGTAGTTCAGGCCAGAATCTTAAGTGGCCGTCATCCAAAGCTAAAGAGTATCCATGCCCTCCATGGGGATAAAGATGCATTTCACACCCCT
>QIEB01000446.1 GCA_003229495.1 Flammeovirgaceae bacterium | reverse complement strand
TCCTTCAGGGTTGGTAAACTGAAATATTTGGGCATCCGCGCTTTTGATATTGGCAGGCATTTTATAGAGGGCCCGTACTGGATTCTCATAAGCTCCGCCAGTAGCCGGCCGGTTATCAAGCTGCTCTCTTATTATGTTGACCTTGGTATCTACGGTCAACTTGTCAAAGAAGGTGGAGGTTGTCCTGACATTTACATTGTGCGAGTTTAACTTGTTGCCAGGAATAATACCTTTAGCATCGGTAAAGGTATAGGAAATATAAGCGTTGGTATTTTCCCCCTGAGATGAAACACCAAGGTTGGTGGCAAAGTTGCTACCGGTTCGAAAAAAATCCGAGGTCTTGTTGTTCGGTTGGGCAGTATAGCTGGTGGTAGGCGTAGGCCAGTTGGGGTCGTTAGACCAGTGAGCTACCTGACTACCATCCATCCTGGGTCCCCATGACTTGTTGGCCCTTTCGCTAAACACTCCACCTGTTCCCTGTCCGTATTCATTTTGCCAATTATTAAGATAAACCGCGTTTGAGGTCATAAAAGAGGTGTTGAAATCAACATTAAAACCTTTCGCTTTATTTTTTCCACTTTTGGTGGTAACCACGATTACCCCGTTGTTGGCACGGCTCCCGTAAAGTGCAGCGGCATTCGCTCCCTTAAGCACGGTAATGGACTCTATATCATCCGGACTAAAATTATCGATATTGCCTCCCAAAGTTACACCGTCAACCACATAAATCGGTTGGCTGCTTCCTGCAATAGAGCGGTTTCCCCTAAGAATGACTTTGGGATCGGATCCAGGGCTGCCACCAACTCTGGTCACAGACAAACCTGCAACTTTACCAGAAAGACCTTCGGTAATAGCTATTGGTCTGGCCGATTGCATTTCCTCAGTTGATACATTCTGAGCAGAGTAGGTAACTGATTTCTTTTCCCTCTCCAACCCAAAAGCGGTTACTATCACTTCTTCAAGGGCAGAAATGTCTTCTTCCAACTGGAGGTCAATGACCGATCGATTGCCGATAACAATCACCTGACTGCGATATCCTACAAACGAGAATACCAGATTGACTCCGTCGGAAGGAACGTTTACTGAATAATTTCCGTCTACATCCGAGGTGGTACCTTGTGTGGTACCCTGGATAAGTACGTTTACACCAGGCAATCCTGTACCATCTTCAACAGAGGTTACATTACCTGTTACTATTCGGTCCTGTGCCCAAATCATGGTGGTTAGGGCAAAAGACAAACAGATTAGTAGTAGCTTTCTCATACATTAACAGTTTAGTTTATAATAAATTAAAGTTAAAATAACTAAGATTCAATAGTAATTACAAACGATTTCGAAAGTAATAACAAGTTGAATCATATACAAAAACTTTTGGTTGAGGGCACGAGTTAAATCATTGTAACATTTAGCATGCCCCAATCCCTCCGCTAATTAATATCAATACTTGATCTTATTAAAATAAATTATCTTAGTTGCCTAAAAGCATCTCTTTTCGACTAATTTCCACTCCAGCCACTATTTGGACCTGTTCAGCTTCAATAAGCTGCCGTTTAGATAAATTCCAAGGCATTTCTTTGAGTTATTATTACCTTGCACCGTACTATGACTTCTTCAGAATCGAATCTACATAGTAATCTGCAGATTGAAACCGGTGGTGTGGGTAGAAAGATCTTGAACTATCTTAGACAACCTGTAGTATACCACAGTCTTTTTTGGACGCTTTACTTTATATTTAATGTAATTCGGTGGGGAAGTTACAATCAGGAATATTTAAGTGCATTTTACCAGAATCTCATTGAGTTTCCTTTACATATAGGGCTGGCTTATTTAAATATTTACTACCTGATCCCTAGATTATTACCTAAGAAATATCTTCAATACATATTTTATATCACATTTGGGATACTATTGGCAGTAGCCGGCAGGTTATTTCTGGAAAATACTTTAGGGCTGGACCCACCAGGTCCTTTCTCGGACTATCAATATGTGTTGGAGTTGGTGATAGGAGAAGTTTATGTGCAGGGTCTCATCACAGCCTTAAAACTTCTACTGGACTGGACCAAAAACCAGAAGCGTATGCGTGCCTTGGAGAAAAGTAATTTCGAAACGGAGTTAGACTTCCTGAGATCACAGGTTCAGCCCCACTTCTTCTTTAACACCCTGAATAATTTATATTCGCTTACTCTTGACAAATCCGACCTGGCACCAGACACGGTTTTAAAGCTCTCTAAGCTCATGAGTTATGTGATATATGACGGCAAACAAAAAAAAGTACATCTATCAAAGGAAATCAGTTACATACAAAACTTCCTGGACCTGGAAAAACTCCGCTTCGGAAATAGACTGAACACTACATTTGAAGTCAAGGGACTCATTAATAATCAGCAAGTAGCCCCATTGCTATTGTTACCATTTATTGAAAACAGTTTTAAACATGGGGCCGGAGATGGTATTGAGGAAATTAAAATCAACATCGGGCTAGAAGTGAATGGTGATGATTTAATATTTACCGTTCAAAACCGGAAATACGAAAAATTAAAGGCACCGGCACCAGATCCATATCACCACATTGGGCACAATGGAATAGGTATTGAGAATATTAAGAGACGCCTGGAATTGATTTATGGAAAACAATTCCAGTTAGATATCAAGGACGATCCCGACAAATATACTGTTACACTTAAGATCCCCACTTATGAAAATACATTGTCAAATAGTTGACGATGAACCTCTGGCAATAAACGTCATAAAGAAATTTCTTCAGCAATTTCAATATGCTGAAGTAGTTAGCAGCTGTTATAATGCCATGGATGCTTTTGCTTATATCTCCGAAAAGCCTGTGGATCTAATCTTTCTTGATATCAACATGCCCACCTTAAACGGGTTGGATTTTTTAAAAAGCCTAAAAGAACCGCCTTTGGTGATTATTACCAGTGCCTACAGAGATTACGCAGTGGACGGATTTGAACTGAATGTTCTGGATTACCTGGTAAAACCAATCTCCTTCCAGCGGTTTCTCAAAGCTATGGACAAGGCGAATACAGCGATGAGGGAAAAACGTGCCATCAATCAACCCCTGGTTACTGCACCGGAAGGATCAAAGTCCTTTATATTTCTAAAAGTTGATAAAAAGATGGTAAAAATATACCTGGACGAGATTCTTTATATTGAAAGCCTAAAGGATTACGTGAGAATTCGTACAGTATACGAAGACATGGTCACCCATCAGAACCTAAACGGTATGGCTAAGATCCTGCCTTCAGATAGCTTCATCAGAATTCATAAGTCTTATACTATCTCCGTGGATAAAGTAAAATCCATTGAAGG
>QIEB01000443.1 GCA_003229495.1 Flammeovirgaceae bacterium | reverse complement strand
GTCAGGCGGTACGGAGTTTTGAACTCACCGCTCCCCTGGATTTCCAGGTGGATCTTACCCAGCAGTATTGTGGTGATGGAAAAATTTGTCCAACCTTAAATGGTGGTATCGGTCCGTTTTCCTATCAATGGGAGGACCAAAACGGCACCCCAATCTCTACTATTGATGGATGTATTGATGTTACGGAAGCCGGAACATACACAGTCCAGGTAGTAGACGTAAATGGATGTATCAAATCCGCCAGTATAACCGTTGGAGCACCAAATCCTTCGCTTAGTACCAGTTTGACAGTATCCGAGTTGACCTGTGCAGGGGCAACTAATGCCTCTGCCGCAGTATCGATCAGTGGCGGCGAAGCGCCCTATGACATTACCTGGTCAACCGGTGCCAAAACAACCAGTGTTAGTGGTTTAGGCGCCGGCACCTATACCGTAAATGTAGAAGATATAAACGGTTGCCGGGAATTCCGGGTCTTCAGTATACAAGAACCTCAGGGGCTGGAAATAACTGCTATTGCCACCACTGAAGTTAGTTGTAATGGTCTATCCGACGGTATAATTGACATTACCGTGGCGAATGGTATGGCCCCATATAGCTACCAGTGGTCCGATGGGTCCACCTCTGAAGACCTTGCAGCTGTGGGAGCGGGAAATTATTCAGTAACTGTAACTGATAATAATGGCTGTAGTATATCCATGAGTTATGATCTTATGGTAAACCCTGATAACACAAATTGCGACACCGGCAACGGAGGTGGTGGTGATGGCGGCGGTGGTAATGGAACCGGCGATGGTAATGGTGACGGCAATGGGGGTGGCACCACTGACCCTTGTATTAGGGATTGTAATACCTGTGATGGTAAAATCGCCAGCTTGACTCTGAAATATCTGGGAGATCAACCGGATGCGCAGATCACCGTGAAACAAAAAAATGGCGGCCAGGTGGTATTTGATGAAGTAGTTGCTTCTGAGACCGAATTTAGTTTCGTCGGCACAGATAACAAAGGAACCCTGTCTTCGGAGATCATTATAAGCATAAATGGTATTGAAGAAACTACCATACATACCAGTTGTTCACAACTTATTGGCCCCGGCCTGATAGCGGGATCGTTTGAAGTGATAGAAGGTGAAAGCCGTAACGGCGGGCCCTTGTGTCCGGTAGATCCTGGTACCCAACAAGAGGATGAGCAAGTAGTGAAAGAGCCTAAAGGACAGGATTGCGGGGAGTGTCATGACAGCGAACTGATTAGTATTACAGAAACGGAAGATGGTTGTCTGACTTATACCATTGAAGTATTCAACAACGGATCATGTGCACATGCACTTTCACACTATAGCGTGCGAATCCCCTGTGGCATCGTTACCAATGCCAGCAATTCCGGAGGATGGCCCATGGAACTTAATAGCAAAGATCCGCATACCAACCTTTATGGACTAAAAGTCGACGATATCAGCGGATTTGGTGAAAACGGCCAGGAAGGGTCATTTACGGTGACCTATACTGTTTGTCCCAATCAGAATGATGATTGTAAAGTAAAATTGCAGTCTGATAATATCATTGTCGGTTATAAAGCCAGTCAGTGTGCCAAAATTGAGACCATTGAGTTGAATGATCAGGTAACCAATTTTGAACAAGAGGAGAATATTCCCTTGACATTTATAAAGTTCAGAGTTTACCCTAACCCTGTTAAGACAGGTGGTTCTACCAGCTTGAGTCTGGAGTTTGAAGAAGCAAACATAGGCGAGGATCTTTTAGTGAAGATAATTGGTGTCACTGGCAAGATCATTTACACCAAGCCGGTGGAAATAACCAGGAAAAACCAGGTGTTGCCCCTGAAAATGGCTGGAATGAACCCGGGTGTATATTTTGTAACCATTACCAGCTACCACAAGGTGTATACGGAAAAAATAATCATTAAATAGTGTAGTAGATATTTACGATTATCCACCTAGTGGTTATCTCGAAAAGCGAGTGGAGAGTTATCTCAAAGCTCGCTTTTTTTTATGCGCTGAGATTTAATACTTTTATTGAATCTTACCATTGAGACCACCTCCATGCTTAAAGCCCATTACTTAATCTCGATCTTTTTACTGTCCATGTGCTTTGCTTATGCCCAGGAAGTATTAAAAGCGCCGGAACGATCAGAAGGCGAAGGACCATATGCCCAATTAATAATTAGAGGCGCCACCCTTATCAATGGTACCGGAGCCCCTCCCATTGGTCCCGTTGACATTGTGGTAGAAAATAACCGGATCAGCAGCATTACAGTGGTAGGGTTCCCCGGAGTTCCTATCGAACCATCTGATAGGCCTGAGGCACTAGATGGCAGCAAAGAGATTGACGCCCATGGAATGTATGTACTACCAGGGTTGGTAGATATGCACGGACACATAGGCGGGAGTTCACAGGGGGCCTATGCAGAATATGTCTTCAAACTGTGGATGGCCCATGGCATTACTACCATCCGTGATCCTTCCTGTGACAATGGCCTTGACTGGGTTTTGGAACACAAAAGGAAAAGCGCCTCCAATGAGATCACTGCACCCCGGATCTTTGCCTACACCACCTTCGGTCAGGGAAATGAAGGTCCCATTACCAGCGCTGCCATGGCCAGGGAGTGGGTGAAGGATAACGCCAGCAATGGGGCAGACGGAATCAAATTCTTTGGGGCAGCTCCCGAAATTATGGAAGCAGCTCTCGACGAAAATAGGAAGCTGGGATTGCGGTCTGCCTGCCACCATGCTCAAATGGATGTGGCCAGGCTTAACGCAGTGCAAACCGCCGGTATGGGACTAACCAGCATGGAACATTGGTACGGGCTGCCGGAAGCCATGTTTACAGATGGTACTATTCAGAATTATCCGCTAGACTATAATTATAGAAATGAACAGCATAGGTTCGAGGAAGCCGGAAGACTCTGGCAACAGGCAGCAGCACCCGGCAGCGATAAATGGAATGAAGTGATGGAAACCTTACTGTCTTTGGACTTCACCCTGGACCCCACTTTCAATATTTACGAAGCCAGCCGCGATTTGATGCGGGCACGCAGGGCCGAGTGGCATGAAGAATATACGCTCCCTTCCTTGTGGGAGTTTTATCAGCCCAGTAAAAAATCTCACGGATCCTACTGGCACTTTTGGGGCACTGAACAGGAAGTCGACTGGAAAAAGAATTATCTACTCTGGATGCAATTTGTGAATGAATACAAAAACCGTGGCGGCCGTGTCACCGCTGGTTCGTTATCTTTCAATTGTATGGCTTCGCCTATGTTCGGGAATTGGAATTACTCAGGGAAGCAGGATTCCATCCACTGGAAGTAATTCGCGCAGCTACCCTGAAAGGAGCAGAAGCATTAGGGGTTGCCCATGAGATCGGCTCTATCGAAGTAGGCAAAATGGCCGACCTGGTGATAGTTGAAGAAAATCCGTTGCAAAATCTGAAAGTGCTTTATGGTACCGGGGCCATCAAGCTTACGGATGATAATGAAGTGGTCCGTGTGGGAGGTGTGAAATATACCATCAAGGATGGCATTGTGTACGATGCCAAAGAGTTATTGGCAGATGTAAAACGGATGGTCGAGGAGGCTAAAGAAAAGGAAGGATATGAGATTTATCAACCAGGCAGAAAATCTCGACCTCAGCCGAAATAAAATAACAGGCACCCAAAAG
>QIEB01000190.1 GCA_003229495.1 Flammeovirgaceae bacterium | reverse complement strand
GAGGAGGCTAAAGAAAAGGAAGGATATGAGATTTATCAACCAGGCAGAAAATCTCGACCTCAGCCGAAATAAAATAACAGGCACCCAAAAGCCAACTCCAAGGTAAATTACCAGCATCAATTACCGAAATCTCCAACGATATTCATGTGGAGAAATTTCTTTTAAGCAGGGTTTGGAACTTTGGTCATGGTAATTTGGAGCTTATTGGAGATTTGAATTTTGAGATTTGGAATTTATAAAAAAAGGGAGGTCGTGCCTCCCTGGGTAATTTGGTTTATAACTCCGGTGACTACCGGAACTTTTACTGGAAAGTAGACAGCCTATATCTCTACTTGATCCAGGTTAACAAATTCTATACTATTATCTTCTGCAAGAGTTATGCCAACTATTGATTCTTTATTGATTTTTCCGGCCAGAATATCTTTCGATAGAGCATTCAACAGCTCCCTTTGCAGTATCCGCTTTAATGGCCGGGCTCCAAACTGGGGATCATAGCCTAGTTCAGCCAGGTACTCCAGTACTTTCTTATCCGCCTCTAGCCTTATACCCGAATCCATCAATCTGGCCTGTATTAAGCCGAATTGAATGGTTGCTATCTTAGCCATATCAGCCCTGGACAGCGGTTTGAACATAATAGTCTCATCTATTCTATTCAGGAATTCCGGTCTCATAGAATGCTTGAGCAGTTCGAATACCTTTAATTTGGTTTGTTCAATTACTTCCTCTGTATTACTCTCAGTTAATTTCTCGAATGATTCCTGTATCAAATGGGAACCTATATTAGTTGTCATTATGATAATGGTATTCTTAAAATTAGCTACCCGGCCTTTGTTGTCGGTTAATCGTCCGTCATCGAGCACTTGTAGTAGAATATTGAACACATCAGGGTGGGCCTTCTCAATTTCATCCAACAGGATCACTGAATAGGGTTTCCTTCTAACCGCTTCAGTAAGTTGACCCCCTTCGTCATATCCTACATAGCCCGGAGGCGCTCCTATCAATCTGCTCACCGCATGTCGCTCCTGATACTCGGACATGTCGATTCTTACCATGGCATTTTCATCATTGAATAGATATTCTGCCAGTGATTTGGCCAGCTCGGTCTTTCCAACACCGGTGGTTCCTAAAAATATGAACGAACCAATTGGCCGCTTGGGATCTTGCAACCCAGCCCTGCTCCTTCGTACCGCATCTGCCAGTGCCTCAATAGCTTCATCCTGTCCCGCTACCCGCCTACGTAATTCTTCCTCAAGATGCAGCAATTTTTCACGGTCTCCCTGCATCATCTTAGATACTGGAATCCCGGTCCATTTGGCCACCACTTCAGCGATATCCTCTGAAGAGACTTCTTCTTTCAACAGAGATCCCGACTCATGCATCTGATTCAATTGTGACCGTAGGTTCTCGAGCTTTTCTTCGCTCTCCTTGATTTTACCATACCGTATTTCAGCCACCAGGCCGTAGTCTCCAGCCCTTTCCGCTTTATCAGCCTCAAGCCGGAAGTTTTCGATTTTCTCCTTCTCTTCCTTAACCGATTGAATTACCGCTTTCTCATTTTCCCATTGGGCCTTTAATTCATTTCTCTTTTCAGTGAGATCCGCGATTTCTTTTGACAACTGGTTTCCTTTGTCTTTATCATTCTCCCTGCGGATAGCTTCCCTTTCAATTTCCAATTGCATGATCCGTCGTTGTAATTCATCCAATTCCTCCGGTAATGAATCGATTTCAATCCGCAATTTTGCAGCTGCCTCGTCCATAAGGTCAATGGCCTTGTCTGGTAAGAATCGATCAGAAATATAACGGTGGGACAATTCCACAGCTTGGATTACCGCATCATCTTTAATTCGTACCCCATGGTGCAATTCGTACTTGTCCTTGATGCCTCTTAATATACTGATTGAATCCGGAACGGAAGGTTCATCCACTATTACCGTTTGAAAACGACGCTCTAAAGCTTTGTCTTTTTCAATATACTTTTGATATTCTTTTAAGGTGGTGGCACCAATGGCATGGAGTTCACCTCGTGCCAACGCCGGTTTAAGCAGATTAGCGGCGTCCATGGCGCTTTCTCCTCCTGAGCCCGCACCAATCAGCGTGTGGATCTCGTCTATAAATAGAATGATCTCACCGTCTGAATCCGTCACTTCTTTTATTACTGACTTCAACCGCTCTTCAAACTCACCTTTATACTTGGCTCCCGCCACCAGCAGCCCCATATCCAGGCTTATCAAGGTTTTACTTTTAATGCTTTCAGGGATATCGCCGTCAACAATTCGCTGGGCCATGCCTTCCACAATGGCTGTTTTACCCACCCCGGGTTCCCCAAGTAACATGGGGTTATTTTTAGTCCTTCTGGATAAGATCTGCAATACCCGTCTGATCTCCTCATCCCGACCTATCACGGGATCAATCTTTCCCTGCCGCGCCAGTTCGTTTAGATTTATGCTATATCGCTGTAAAGATTGATATTTTCCTTCGGCATTTTGATCGCTTACTGTGCTTCCCCCACGTAGTTCTTGAATTGCTTTAACCAGATCTTTCTTAACAAAGCCTACATCTTTCATCAATTGAGCAACCGGGTCCTTTCCTGCCAGGATACCCAGGAGCAAATGTTCTATGGCTACGTAATCATCCTTAAACTCTTTCAAATATCCGGTAGCTTTGGTCAAAGCGCTGTGGGTGGCATTGGAAAAATAAGGTTGCTGGCCAGAAATCTTGGGGTATGATTGTACAATTTCATCCAGTCGGCTGCCCAATAAAGCCGCATTAATGTTTAATTTCTTATTAATAAAGGAGATCACATTCTCATCTGTCCCCAAAACTGCCTTCAGCAAATGACCCGTCTCAATGGCCTGTTGGTCATTCCCGAGAGCAATTTCGGTGGCTTTTTGTATGGCCTCCTGTGATTTTATGGTATAGTTTTTAAAGTTCATTTTCCGTTGTTTTTCTTTTCCCCAAAGTCAACAACTTAATATCAAAATGTAATCCACCGGTGTTTTTAACTAAAAATACTGCAATTGTGGCAGGTTATTCTCCATGATTCTATTAAAATAAGACAATTTGTCGGTTTTTTATATTATCCAGAAATACACTTTATGGTAACTTGCCAATTGATAACTTATAAAAAATCTAGCCCCAATATGAATAACAAATCACGGAGGAAATTTCTAAAGAAAAGCACCCTGGCTTTGGTTGGTGGAACCGGTGGGCTGGCCATGGCTTGTCAAGACACTAAAAAACCAGAAATCAATGCTCCCTACATAAATTACAACCACACTTACGAATGGAAGATCACTACTACCTGGCCTCCCAATTTTCCTGTTTTGGGAGAAGGCTGTAACCACCTGGCC
>QIEB01000046.1 GCA_003229495.1 Flammeovirgaceae bacterium | reverse complement strand
TTGGACTTGGTAATTGCCACCTTTGTTGATGATTTCTACAATTTCCGCCTGGCTTATTTTATCAGGATTATAGGTGAAAGTACCTTTTCCCTCGGTATAATTAACAGTTTTGGCAATCATACCTGCTTTGCCTTCGAATCTCTTTTCAATTGATGTAGCGCAATGGTCGCAAGTCATTCCTGTGATCTCTAACTGCACTCTATTCTCTTGGATGCTCTCTTTATTACCGAATAAATTCTTAAACATTTTTTGAATAAATTAACTATCTGGTGGCGAACGCCATTATTTATTTCATTGGGATCACATCCTATTGATTTTCTTTTCAATTACTTTGTAGCCAGTTTCTTTCTCTACTGTGGTGGCCAGTTCCTCTATGGAAATTTTAGACTTGTCAAATTTTACCGAAGCTATTCCGGTCTCATAAGAAGAAGAAGCCTCAATTACGCCTTCACTGCTGGTCAAAGCATAGTTCACGCTTTGCTCGCAACCGGTACAGGTCATTCCTTTTATAGTCAAACTGGCCTCTACCACATCACTTTCCATTACAATAATAGTTTTTGAATTACTATTCTCTGGGAAAAAAATGCCAGAGTAAGAAGGAAAGGCCAGCATCACGGCAGCGAAAATAGTCACCATACCCAAGAACATCTTAGATTGCAAGAAAGACGGCTTTTCATCTTCTTCGCACTGGCATTCAATCTCTTCCGGTTTTCTCAGTTTTAATTTGTTAAACCAGGCAAAACCCAGGACACCAACTGTTAATGCTATTAAAAACGGACGGACAGGTTCCATCCAGGAAAAGGTGGCGGCGACACCGCTTACCCCGGACAATACCGCTAAAACCGGTGTAATGCAACACAGGGAAGCGGTTATGGCTGCAAATAGCCCCGCTCCAGCCCACTTGGTATTTGTATTGTTGTTTAAGGTATTATCTGTCGCTTTCATTTTACTATTTCTTTTTTATTGATTGTTTTTAAATTTTTTAGAATGGGCATAATAATATCAGTGTTATCATCCATAATAGAATAGAATACGGTTTGCCCTATTTTTTTGTCAATAACCATTCCCCCATCCTTTAATTTGCGAAGGTGCTGAGAGACCGCCGGAACTGACATATTCAGTATATCACTCAGATCACAAGGGCACATTTCACCTTCCTGATAAAGAAGAAAGAGCATCTTAAGCCTGACTTCATTTCCAGCCAAGCCTAAGACTTTAGAAATCGATTTGGTTTGATTTTCAATTCTGGACAGGTCTTCCTTGCACTGTTTTATCTGATTTATATCAGCAAGTATTCTAATGCATTTCATATGGTAAATTTTTCTAATTATAACATTTAAGCAATTACTTAAACGTACAGTTCTCAAATTTAGTTTACTTATTTAAGAAAAATCTTAAATATACTAGAATTATATTGGCCGATTTTCCTCATGACCGTTAATGTTCCACGCAAACAGCTATGGTTTTATGGGGAATTTTCGCATAAGTTTATGGATGGCAGGATGCAAATCCCGGTACATGATATGGGGATCATAAAGATCTCCTTCAGCTATTCCCTTCCAAATAACTTTAGCAGTGGTCCTATCTATTACAGATAATGCAACTCCGCCATGGACATACCCAACCTGATAGTCCTGGGTGTCATACTGACTAAATTCGATATCTCTACCGTCAAACTTTAGGCTGGGAGTTCCCTGATAATAAAAAGGATCGTAATATTCTGGAAAGTTACTGGATCCTGTCAAGGTTATTTCTTGTGGGTCACTGAGCCACTTCACCTGTAATAAAAGGTCTGGGTCAAGCGTATCTAAATGCATACCCAGTTCCTTAAAACAATGTCCAAAGTAGTTTTTTGTTTTTTGCCTGACAAAATCATTGTCAAATTCTGAATCCCCTGCTTTATCCAGGTCTCCTAACCAGGCAAAGCTTTTGTAGGTATCAAAATCCTGTGATCGATCATATTCCGTTTGGATGGAATTATAGGCATTACAACTACCTAATAAGCCACTTAATAGAAGTAACCAAAAGATGATGTTTTTCCGGCTATAGCTATCGTTTGAATTCATCTTAACTTTCTGTAAACAAAGTTCCTGCTTCAGATAGGATCTTGATGGTATATGGTATAACTTCTTACATGTATCTAAGCCCTCAACGCGAAACAGTAAACAGCCCCCTATTATTTACAACGTATAATCTTTGTTACCAGTTATCTGTTGGTCCATCGAATTGGTCCCTAAACACAAAACATCATCTCAACCTCAAGCTGTTTACAATTACCGATACGGAACTCAAACTCATTGCTAAGGCTGCTAGCATGGGGCTGAGTAACAATCCAAAAAAAGGAAACAAAATACCTGCAGCTACAGGTACACCCAAAGTATTGTAGACAAAAGCGAAAAACAGATTTTGTTTGATGTTTCGCATTACATCGGTACTCAGCTTTCTAGCTCTGATAATTCCGCCCAAATCACCTTTCACTAAAGTGAGGCTGGCGCTTTCAATGGCCACATCGGTACCGGTTCCCATGGCTATACCTACATCTGCCTGTGCCAAAGCGGGCGCATCGTTGATGCCATCACCCGCCATGGCCACTTTTTTCCCTTCCTGTTGTAGTGCCTTTACCTTTTCATACTTACTTTGGGGTAGCAGGTCGGCTTCATAACCATCCAGCCCTAACTTTTCCGCCACTGCCTTAGCAGTATTTTTATTATCACCTGTAAGCATAATCACTTCCAATCCCTGGTCCTGTAAATCTCGGATTGCTTTAGCCGAAGTCTCTTTTACAGGGTCAGACACGCTAATAAAGCCAGCTATTGCCTGATCAATGACAATGAACATGACGGTTTCGCCCTCCAACTGTCTGGTTTCGATCCCAGCCAGCGAATCCTTGTCAAGTTGCAAATGGTAGTTCTCCAGAAGTTTTATATTGCCAATTGCCACTTCCTTCCCATTAACTTTTCCTGTTACCCCCATGCCTGTTATAGAATCGAAATCAACTACCTGTTGATACTCAATCCCTTGGTCCTCTGCACCACTCACTATGGCATGGGCCAATGGGTGCTCACTGCTATGTTCCAGAGAAGCTGCAAATCTGAGGATTTCTTGTTTAGAATACTCCTGGTTAAGTGGCTGTATATGTTGTAGGGAAGGTTTTCCTTGAGTAATTGTACCTGTTTTGTCGATGACCAGTGTAGTTACCTTGTGCATTTCTTCGATGGCCCTGGCGTCTTTTACCAATACCCCTTGCTTTGCTCCTTTTCCCGTTCCTACCATGATAGACATAGGGGTTGCCAAACCTAATGCACAGGGGCAGGCAATGATCAGCACCGTGACTGCACTGGTAAATGCATAAACCAAAGCAGGATCAGGACCCCATA
>QIEB01000315.1 GCA_003229495.1 Flammeovirgaceae bacterium | reverse complement strand
GGACGAGGGTGTTAGGGTGTTAGGGTGTTAGGGTGGAGTGCTCATTAAATCATTAACTCACCAACTCACTAAATCACCAACTCATCTTCCGATCATCTTCAGAGGATCTACCCATTGATCAAATTGTTCATTTGTAAGCAGTCCAAGATCCAGGGCAGCCTTTCTCAGGGTAGTCCCTTCCTTGTGGGCCTTTTTGGCAATTTTCGCAGCATTCTCATAGCCAATGTGTGTATTAAGCGCGGTAACCAACATTAGTGACCGCTCTAATTTATCGCTGATCACCTCAAGGTTAGCCTCAATTCCCAGTGCACAATTTTTTCGAAACGAATCACAGGCATCAGCCAGTAATTGTGCGCTGTTTAGCAAATTGTACACCATCATGGGCTTGAAAACGTTTAACTCAAAGTGTCCATTCATGCCGCCGATGGAGATAGCTGTATCCATCCCTACTACCTGGGCGCACACCATAGTTAGCGCTTCGCATTGGGTTGGATTCACCTTTCCTGGCATGATCGAAGAACCCGGTTCATTTTCTGGAATACGGATCTCACCTATCCCGCTTCTGGGGCCAGATGAGAGCATGCGAACATCATTCCCGATCTTCATTAAACTCACTGCCAACTGCTTCAAGGCCCCCGAAGTTTCCACAATGGCATCATGGGCGGCTAAAGCTTCAAACTTGTTTTGGGCGGTTATAAATGGCAAACCGCTTATTTTAGCAATCTCTTCCGCTACTTGTTCCGTATATCCTGGTGGTGTATTTAGACCTGTTCCCACCGCAGTACCTCCCAACGCCAACTCAGAAAGATGACCAAGCGTGTTTTTTAGAGCCGCTAATCCGTGATCTAATTGTGAAACGTAGCCGCTGAATTCGTGACCGAGTGTCAATGGAGTAGCGTCCATAAAGTGTGTCCGTCCGATTTTAACTACATCTGAAAATGAAGTAGCTTTCGCATCCAGAACATCTCTTAAGGCTTGGATCTTGGGAATGGTTTCCTCTTCAATTTTCTGGTACGATGCGATGTGCATAGCGGTAGGAAAAGTGTCGTTTGACGATTGTGATTTGTTGACATCGTCATTGGGATGAACAGTTTTCTGCTTGTCTTCCAAACTTCCCCCTGAAATTACATGGGCACGGTTAGCAACAACTTCATTGACATTCATATTACTCTGGGTCCCGGATCCCGTTTGCCAGACCTTCAGAGGGAACTGATCGTCCAGTTTGCCGTTTAGAATTTCATCGCATACCTGGCAGATCAGATTCGACTTGGACTCATCCAGTACCCCCAGGGATTGGTTGGTTAATGCTGCAGCTTTCTTCAGCACTGCAAAAGCCCGGATAATCTCAATGGGCATTTTCATTGTTTCTCCCCCGATAGCAAAGTTTTGCAATGATCTTTGGGTTTGCGCCCCCCAATATTTGTCGGCTGGTACCTCGATGGGGCCCATGGTATCGTGTTCAGTTCTGTAGGACATTATTCTTTGATTAGTATAATGGACTTAAAGTTAGCCATTGGAATTTCGAATTACGAATTACCAAAGACGAATTTTGCAAGCTGTGGGTATTGAGTGTGAGACGGTTTGGTCCCTTCCTCCCTAACACCCTAACACCTTTGTCCCTATGCTCCACGCCCCTTGCTCTCTGCTCTCTGCTCTCTGCTCTCTGCTAGAGTTTTCCCATTTTCTCCAGCATTGACCACACCACAATGCCCACACTAACCGAAATATTCAATGAATGTTTGGTGCCATATTGTGGAATTTCTAAATAATGTTGAGCTAACGGTAAAAGGCTTTCATTTACTCCGAATACCTCATTACCAAAAACCAAAGCATACTTGTTTTCAGGGCAAGGCTGAAAATCCATCAACTTTACACTGACATCGGTCTGTTCAATTAACACGATTTCATATTGTTGCTGGCGGAGACCCAGTAGTACTTCCCCGGCATTCTCTGCATACTCCCAGTTCACCGACTCAGTGGCGCCCAGGGCGGTCTTGTTGATCTCACGATGGGGTGGCTTACCGGTTATTCCACAGAGGTATATCTTTTCCAGCAAAAATGCGTCTGCGGTGCGAAAGGCTGATCCAACATTATTCAAGCTCCTGACATCATCCAAAATCAGCACCAACGAATTCTTTGGATGCTCCTTAAAAGACTGCAGGTCCAGTCGTGGTAACTCCTGATTTAATAGCTTTCGCATGTATAATTTGTTTTATTTTTTAGGGACCCTGTCAATACTTATATTTCTGTAAAATTACAGCTAACTTGCTCCCACTTCAGTAGTTCGCATGACCAAAACAAAGGTAAAAAAAGAACGGGAAACTCCTTTAATGAAGCAGTACAATGCCATTAAAGCCAAGCATCCCGGCGCTTTATTACTTTTCAGAGTAGGAGATTTTTACGAAACATTTGGCGAGGACGCCATAGTGGCAAGCCAGGTGTTGGACATTGTGCTCACCAAGCGGGCCAATGGGGCGGCCTCCCACATTGAACTGGCGGGTTTTCCACACCATGCTTTGGATACCTATCTGCCGAAGCTGGTCCGTGCCGGTCACAGGGTAGCAATTTGCGATCAACTGGAGGACCCCAAACAAGCCAAGGGCATCGTCAAGCGGGGAATTACGGAACTGGTCACGCCTGGGGTTACTTTCAACGACCATGTGCTTGAATCAAACAGCAACAATTATCTATCAGCCGTTTATCTGGAAAATTCCAGGGCCGGAATTGCATTTCTGGACATCTCCACCGGTGAGTTCACTGGTACCGAAGGCACCCTTTCACAAATAGAGAAACTGATTCAAAGTTTTGACCCCAGCGAGATTCTTTTCAATAAAAGGCAGAAAGAAGTATTTCACCACTTTATTAAAACGGACCTCCGGCAGGACCGCCATCTCTTCCCATTAGAGGACTGGATATTTGGCTCAGATTTCGGCTACGAAAAATTAACGCAGCAATTTGGAGCTACCAATCTTAAGGGGTTTGGGTTCCAGGAATTGCCCCTGGCCACCCGTGCCGCGGGAGCGATCCTTCACTATCTGGAAATCACCGAACATAAGGACCAAATGCATATTTCGGGAATCAGCCGGATCGAGAATGAATTGTATGTCTGGCTGGATAAGTTTACCATCCGCAACCTGGAACTGGTGCAGGCCCAGCAAGAAGGGGGTATGCCTTTGATCCGGATACTGGACCACACAGTTACTGCCATGGGTAGCCGTAAACTGAAAAAATGGCTGCTGCTACCACTCAAGGATAAAACTGCCATTAATACCAGGCTTCAAACGGTAAGCGGGCTGATTAATGATCCTGATCTATTAGAAGGATTGGTGAAAGAGATGGGATCCATGGCCGACCTTGAACGTCTGATCAGCAAAGTAGC
>QIEB01000282.1 GCA_003229495.1 Flammeovirgaceae bacterium | reverse complement strand
TTGTATTTTTTATCAATATTAAAAAATGACGTATCGGTACAAAGACATAAAAATTGACAAACTCTCGGTAATTGGGGCCGGACAAATTGGTCCGGATATATGTCTTCATTTCGCAAAGAACTTCTGGAAAAACAGTGTTCATCTTGTTTTGATTGATGTTTCCGCAGAGGCATTGATCAATGCCAAAATAAAATTAGAAAAGAAAATAGACAGAGGCCTGGAAACTGGCGCTTTTACAGTAGAGATGGCTCAGGCTATGAAGAACAATATTGAATATACCAGCGATTATGCAAAAATTAGCGGGTCGGATATGGTACTTGAAGCGGCTACTGAAAATGCAAAGGTTAAGGACATTATATTCAAACAAGTTGAACTGCTAACAGATGAAAGTTGTCTTCTTATGTCCAACTCCTCGCACATGCAACCCGAGCTGATTTTCAAAAATATTACTAACAAATCGAGGTGCCTGGTTACACATTATTTCTTTCCTGCCGATAGAAATCCAGTTGTGGAAATTGTTCCCGGGAAAGAAACAAGCCCGGTGATCACGGAACAGTTGATGGGATTTTATGAGTCTATTGGTAAAGTCCCGATCGAGGTGAAAAGTTCCTATGGATATGCCATAGACCCAATTTTCGAGGGACTGTGTGAACTGGCAATTTTGTGTTTGGAGAAAGGATACGGCAATGTGAAAGAGATTGATAAGATTGCTAAAATGAGTCTGAGACAGGGAGTGGGACCATTCACCGCACTTAATCTAACGGGAGGAAATCCGATCACCAATCATGGTCTGGAAGAAATGCGGACTACCCTTATACCATGGTTCCGTTCTCCTCAGACACTAAAAGATGCAACAGAAAAGGGTATTATTTGGGATACTGCCAAAAAAGGTGAGAAAGTTGAAGTGGATCCGGAAAAAGCTGAACTTATAAAGGATCAGTTATTAGGGGGGTATTTCGCCTTGTGTTCATATATAATAGATCTGGGAATTTCCAATGTAAACGATCTCAACATGGCCACTGAACTGGCTTTGGTAATTCACCCTCCCTTTTCATTAATGAATAAAATAGGAATTGATTCAGCATACGATCTGGTTAAAAAATTCTGCGCCGAACATTCGGATTTTCCATTTCCTAAATCACTTGAAAAAGCTAAGACTAATGGTGGATGGAACATTTCCAGAATAGTTCGCAAAACAATTGAAGATGTGGCGGTGCTCATCATTCGCAGACCTAAAGTATTAAATGCCATGAACTTAGAAGTTCTAAGTGAGTTAAAAGAAGAGGTCCAAAAAGCCGAATCAGATCCAAATATCAATGGGATGGTTATTACTGGTTTTGGGTCCAAAGCTTTCGTTTCCGGAGCCGATATAGATATGGTTTCTTCTGTAAATACAAAAGATGATGGATACCAGAACTCCCACACTTTCCAGGGCTTTTTAAATTACATTGAGTCATGTGAAAAACCCGTGATATGTGCTCTGAACGGCTTTGCATTCGGTGGTGGAAATGAATTAGCGATTGCATGCAAAGCGAGGATCGCAAAGAAAGGATTGGCCATTGTTGCATGTCAGCCCGAAGTAAAACTTGGGTTCATTCCCGGAGCGGGAGGAACTCAGAGATTACCCAGGCTGATCGGCATAGACATAGCTGCAGAAATTTTGCGTACCGGAAGGCCTGTCACCGGGAAAGAAGCTCTTGGAATCAGATTGGTTGACAAGGAAGCCGAAGGTGATTTGATTGAAGAAGCCGTAAAATTCACTCAACAAATAATTAGTGGTCGAGTCCAGATTAAAAAATTAGCAAAGGAAGCATCGGAAAATGAATATTTACCAAAGGACATTAATATTGGTCATTTGAGTAAGAAGATAGATGAGATCATTACACAGGCTATATATGACGGGGCTTACATGTCTCTTCATGATGGTCTTGAACTTGAATCAGAGTTGTTTGGAGATTGTGTCCTGACAGAAGATATGAAGATAGGGCTGGAGAATTTCAAATTGAACGGTCCAAATAAAAAAGCGGAATTTATTCACAGATAAACATTGAGATACAAACTTGGCATAGACGTAGGTGGAACATTTACCGACTTTTTTCTGGTTGATGAAAAAGGCCGTTCTGTAATCCACAAAACTTTATCGACCCCTGAGGATTCTTCCATTGGATTAATAAGGGGCATGAACGAATTGGCAGAAAAGTTACAAATCGGAGTTTTAGAGTTAATCGAAGGAATTGAAACGATTGTTCATGGTACGACTGTGGCAACAAACGCTTTACTGACCTTGGGCGGTGCCAGGACTGCTCTAATAACCACCAACGGTTTTCGAGATGCACTGGAGATGAGACGTGGCATACGTGAAGAGCAATACAACAATCATTATCGGAACGTTATACCGATTGTTCCCCGTCAATTTCGTTTTACGATAGATGAACGAATAAATGCAGAAGGTCAGATAGTGAAACCTCTCGATCTATCTGAATTGAACTCGGTTATCGATGTACTCAAAAATGAAAAAATTGAGGCACTTGCAGTTTGTTTTATGAATTCTTACCTCAACAATAGTCATGAAAAAAGTGCCACAAACTATTTGAGGGAGAAATTGCCGGATATATTTATCTCTGCTTCGTATGAAGTATTACCTTCTGTGCGTTTTTACGAAAGGTTGAGTACGACTTGCGTAAATGTTTATGTAGGCGTGGTAGTTAACAGATATCTACAATCTCTGCAGGGCAAACTTGACAAGCTTAATTTCAAAGGCAAGCTCCTGATAATGCAATCCAATGGTGGAGTTGTAACGCCGGAGGTCGCACGAAAAACCGCTGCAGTAACAGCTCTTTCGGGTCCGGCAGCAGCACCGATAGCCGGAGCATATTATTCTTCCTTATTGGGCTATGATAATTGCATTACCATGGATATGGGAGGTACAAGTTTTGATGCATCATTGGTTATAAATGGGCAATGTGTAACTACCACAGATGGTGAAATCAATAGATACCGTGTTGCACTACCAATGCTGGACATTGTCACTATTGGAGCAGGAGGTGGTAGTATCGGATGGATGGATAACGGAGGTTTACTTCAAATGGGACCTAATAGTGCGGGAGCTATGCCAGGTCCTATTTCTTATGATCAGGGAGGCGAGGAACCAACATGCACGGACGCTGATTTGATTTTAGGTTATCTGGATCCAAATTTTTTTGCCGGCGGCAAATACAAACTTAATAAGGAAAAGACAGAAGAATTCACCAAAAAGAAGCTAGGTGAATCCCTGGATATGACCGTCCTGAATTCCGCTGCAGGTATGTACCGCGTCATCAATATGAATATGGCCCAGGGTGTTAGGGAAGTAAGTGTAGAAAGGGGATTTGATCCCAGG
>QIEB01000546.1 GCA_003229495.1 Flammeovirgaceae bacterium | reverse complement strand
GTGCCAAATGTCATGACCATAAATTCGATCCTTTGACACAAAAGGAATACTATCAATTCACCGCTTTTTTCAACAACATCAAAGAGCTGGGTATGACCGGAGACGATGGGAACTTTGGGCCAATGCTGCCATTAATGGATGGTGAGACCGAAAACATTCTGGCACAATTAGCAAAACAAATTGAACAGACCAACCGGCAAATGGATTCTGTATCAATCCAGCTGCTAAAGACGGTACCGGAACAGACCAAATTTGATCAAGTCATACCAAAACATCGCGTTGGATATTATCCTTTAGAAACTATGCGGAAACAACGCAGGTCCGATCTGGATGATCCTGAGGAACAAAAAGGACCCTTGAAAGGCATGGTAGTGGACAATAATCGACATGCCGCTACTCCGGGCGTTCCGGAGTTGGTACCAGCTAAAGTTGGCAAGGGACTAAAGTTCAGGGGTGAGTATGATGAATTGTATTTATCCAATATTCCCAACTACCAATGGACGGAAAGCTTTTCCGGCGGAATGTGGGTAAATTCCACTAAAAAGGAAAAGGACAAAACCCAGACACTTATGGGTACTTCTGGCCAGAAAAATAACTTCTGGGGGGGATGGGACCTATATTTGGATCAATCGAATAGAATCAACTTCCGGTTTATTAATTCCTTGCCCCACAACTATATTCAGGTGACCACACTGGATTCCATTATAGTCAATCAATGGACCCACGTATTCTTTACTTACGATGGGTCAGGAAAAGCGAATGGCGTAAAACTATATCTGGACGGTGTTGAAACACCGGTAAAGATTGGATATGATCAATTGTATAAATCCACCAGAACCGTTGATAATGTGACGCATGAACCGACTGATCGAGCTGTGAAAGTAGCCAAGAGTTACCGCTCCTTCACTGGAGAGAACGGGGTGTTCAAAGGTGTAATTGACGAAATAGAGCTCTATGGCGCTAACCTGACCGCACTGGAGGTGGCCTCTGTTTTTCAGAGAAACTCTGGTGAATCAATTGATGACCACTACCGGGGTTCTCTTAGTAAAAGTCATTGGATTTATTATCAGCCTCTGATGCGCTCATACCGTCAGGCGTTGAAAGAGCTTCGTGATGAATGGTTGAAAACCATGGAGCCTGTTCCGGAGGTAATGGTAATGGAGGAGATGACGCAACCCCGTGCCACCTATGCTTATGATCGGGGTGCCTATGATAATCCCATGTATGAAGTAACAGCAGGGACACCGAAAATATTGGGAGATTTTCCTGAAGACCTGCCAAGGAACCGGTTGGGCCTGGCACAGTGGTTGTTCCGCAAGGAAAATCCCCTGACTGCCCGGGTGACAGTAAATCGATATTGGCAGATGATGTTCGGAAACGGGTTGGTAAAAACTCCACAGGATTTTGGAGTCCAGGGTGCGCTGCCCACACATCCCAAACTTCTGGACTGGCTGGCAGTATATTTTCAAGCAAAGAATTGGGACGTAAAAGCACTATTAAAGGTAATGGTAATGTCTCATACCTATAGACAATCCAGTGAAATGGAAGAGTTACAGTGGGAGCAAGATCCTAAAAATGTGTTTTTGGCCCGTGGGGTAAGCTATCGCTTACCAGCTGAGATGATCAGGGATAATGCCCTAGCTGCCAGCGGCTTGCTTGTACATCAACTGGGAGGTAAAAGTGTACGGCCATACCAACCGGAAGGGCTATGGATCGATAAAGGGACATTTTCCCATATGCTGCTGCGTTATAAAGTCACTCCGGGTGACAGCTTGTACCGGAGAAGTTTATACACTTTCATTAAACGAACTTCCCCACACCCTGCTATGACCGCCTTTGATGCACCCAATCGTGATGTTTGTACCATAAAACGAGAAAGAACCAACACTCCATTACAGGCTTTGGTACTATTGAATGATCCGCAATTTGTAGAATGCTCCAGGGTACTGGCCCAAAGGATTCAGCACGAATCCCGTGATACACTAGCAGATCAAATTACCTATGCATTCAGATTAGTGACAGGACGAAGACCAAAAAAAGAAGAAATTGAAGTGTTTGGAGATTTATACCGTAGTCAACTTGCCCGATTCGAACAATACCCAAAAGACATTAATGACCTTTTGGCAGTAGGAGAGTATCCTATTGACCCGGACCTGCATAATGCCAAGACCGCCGCTTTGACGGTGGTAGCCAGTACTATGATCAATCACGACGAAGCCTACATGAAACGATGATTATTAGTTTTTAGTTTTTAGTTTTAAGTTTTTAGTTATAAACTATGCATTGCCACCATCAAAACCAGAAATACACCCGGCGGGATTTTCTTACCAGGACTTCTTTGGGCCTGGGCGCGTTATCGCTGGGATCTTTCCTGGACCCTATGGCACTTTTTGGCCAACCAAGCAGCAGTGGAACGGGCGGAGTATTAGGTGGTCCTCACTTTACTCCTAAAGTGAAACGCGTCATTTACCTGTTCCAAAGCGGGGCTCCCTCACAACTGGATCTGTTTGATTATAAACCTTTGCTAAACAAAATGAATGGTGAGGACCTGCCGGAAAGCATACGGCAAGGTCAACGATTGACCGGTATGACAGCTGGTCAGGCATCTTTCCCATTGGCGGGCACACTATTCAATTTTAAGCAACAGGGAGAAAGTGGGGCCTGGATAAGTGATCTGATGCCTCATACTGCTAAAATTGTGGATGAATTGTGCTTTATAAAATCAATGTATACGGAGGCCATAAATCATGATCCGGCGATTACTTTTCTTCAATCCGGTTCAGAATTGCCAGGAAGGCCCTGTATTGGGGCCTGGTTGAGTTATGGCCTGGGGTCAGATAACCAGAACCTTCCTTCTTTTGTGGTTTTAATTACTAAAGACAAGTACGGGCAACCCCTATATTCAAGGCTATGGGGAAATGGATTTCTTCCTTCACAACACCAGGGTGTACAGTTTAGGGCAGGTAAAAATCCTGTGCTCTATTTGAATAATCCGCCGGGAGTAACTGAGCAGGGCCGCCGGGAGCAATTGGATTATCTGCAAAAACTGGAGAATATCAACTATCATGATGTGGGTGATCCGGAGATCATGGCACGTATGGCACAATATGAAATGGCCTTCCGAATGCAGACTTCAGTTCCGGAAATTATGGACACCAAATCAGAGCCAGACTACATCTATGATTGGTATGGACCTGATAGCCGCAAACCAGGAACTTATGCCGCCAATTGTCTTCTAGCCAGGAGACTTGCGGAAAGGGATGTTAAGTTTATACAGCTATACCACCAGGGTTGGGACCAACATGGAAATTTGCCCAAAGATATAAAGACCCAGTGTACAGAGACCGACCAACCAACGGCGGCTTTGATATCGGACCTAAAACAACGAGGTATG
>QIEB01000221.1 GCA_003229495.1 Flammeovirgaceae bacterium | reverse complement strand
GTTCATTGGACAACAACTAGAGCTAGACACGGGTAAGGAAATGGAAGATGGTGGAAGTCTTTTTTTTGATGTAGATAATGATGGAGACCAAGACCTCTATATTGTTAGTGGTGGTTTTGAAAAAATGTTGAATCCGAAACAACACACGGACAGACTTTATTTGAATGATGGATCCGGAAATTTTTCAAAAACTGTAAACTCCCTGCCTGATTTCCTGGTTAGTGGGTCATGTGTAAAAGGTGCTGATTATGATCAGGATGGTGATATTGACCTTTTTATTGGCGGATTGGTCTCACCCTGGGAATACCCAAAACCCGTAGGCAGTTACATCTTGCGTAATGATTCTAAAAGTGGAAACGTAAAACTTACCAATGTCACTAGCAAAGTTGCCCCGGATCTTGAAAACCTTGGACTGGTTAAGGATGCATTATGGACTGATTTTGATAATGACGGACTTATAGATCTCATGGTTGTGGGAGAGTGGATGCCAATAACGATTTTCAGGAACACAGGAGATCTGTTTGAAGACATCACACCAAAAACACAATTAGCAGATAAAACCGGTTGGTGGAATAGTATCACGGGAGGAGATTTTGATAATGATGGTGACACTGATTATGTTATCGGTAATCTTGGATTAAACTCAATTTATCAGGCCAGTGGCAAATATCCTGTAGTCTCATATTATGGTGATTTGGATGGAAAGTGGCCTTATGATTTGGTGATAGGAACCTTCCATATGGATACCTCCGGAGAAAAACAACTATATCCAGTACACTCCAAATTGGACTTGGAAAAACAGTTTCCAGAGATGTCAGATAGATTCCCAACATACGATAAATATAGTATGGCTAAGCTTGATGATTTATTCCCGCAGGTAGAGGATGGAAATCTATTAAAGCTAAAAGCCACCTGGATGCAGAATAGCTATATTGAGAATTTGGGGAAAGGTAATTTTTCCATAAAGCCCTTACCCATCGAAACTCAGGTTTCCCCTATTTTTGGCGTATTGACAATGGATGTTGATAACGACCAAAACCTTGACATGATAGTTATTGGTAATGATCATGGCAACAATGTACATTGGGGACACTATGATGCTTCAAACGGGAATTATCTCAGAGGAGATGGCGCGGGAAACTTTCTAGTGAAAACTTATTCAGAAAGTGGATTTTTCGTTGATGGTGATGCAAAAGCGCTGGTTTATATGCCTTATCAAAATGGTCTTGATCTGGTTATTGCTTCACAGAATCAGGACAGCCTCAAATCATTTTTCGTTGTTCCCCAGGATATCGATCAATCCACTAAAACCATAACACTGAAAGATAATGATGCCTATGCAATGGTAAAGTTAGAAAATGGTTCAATCCGAAAAATGGAATTTTATTACGGAGATACATGGTTTTCACAATCAGCCAGAATCCTGCGAATCCCGTCATCGATAAAGGAAGTCAGGATTTATTCTTTTGATGGACAAATGAGACGGCTCTGATTATGAATTAAAATTGAGATTACAAGAATAGCAAATAAAAATTTTCCTAATGAAAAATTTGGTTCCTGAAACTGGCTTTTATAAATGATCTCTAATATATAGATATATGGGTATGAATATCCTATATTATTTTTATATTTGTTCATAAGGGAAGCTTGGCTATAAATTAAAGAAGCGTCCCAGCAAATGTTTGTTTATCAGTTTCAAGAAAGTTTTAAAAAAATATGGAAGCACTGATTTATCCGGACAAAGCGAATCTATATAGATTGCCATGGTCCATGAATGATAACCCCATCGGTTGGGTTGAAGTTACCGATATCTGCAATATTCAATGCAAAGGTTGCTATCGTTTGGTTATGGGGGAAGGGCATAAACCTGTGAGACAAATTAAGGAAGATATCCTATTCTTGAAAAAATGGAGAAACTGTGATAATATCACTTTGGCAGGTGGAGAGTCTATTCTACATCCACACATACTTGATTTAATAAAGTTCATCAATGATCTTAAAATGAAAAGTATTATCCTGACAAATGGATATGCCCTGACCAACTCGTTACTAAAAGATTTGAAGAAAGCAGGATTAACAGGGTTAAGTTTTCATATTGACTCCACTCAAATCAGACCTGATTTTAAAAAGAAGAAGTTAGAAAGTGAACTAGAGCTGAATGATTTGAGACTAAAATACGGGAAAATGGTTAACAAGGTGGGGCTATATGCTCATTTTGGCATTACTGTCACCGCACGAAACTACCAGGAAGTACCCAAATTTATCCAATGGGCGATAGATAACATAAAACTCATCAACGGTGTTTCACTAATAATCTACCGAGGTTTACCCTTAACTGAAGGGATTGAGTATTATGCCAATGATAAAAAAATTGACATGAAGTCGGGTGGACTTGGATATGTAGTGGATAAAGATGAAATAGAGGGGATTGGCATTACCTCGAAGGACATCTACGCCATTATCAAGAAACATTTTCCTGACTACGATGCAAGTGCTTATCTGGGTGGTACAATTGACCATACCTCTTTTAAGTGGCTGATTGGAAATATCATTTTAAATGGTAAGGGAAAAACCTTTGGTGCATTTGGTAAGAAAACTTTGGAGATCGCTCAAACCATGCATCACTTTATATATGGCACCTACTTAGTTTACCCAAAGAATAGGTTTGGGAAGATAGTTTTTCTTATGTCTTTTTTTGACAGATCCTTGAGAAAAGCTCTTTCAAAATTTATTAGGTATGCTTTACTGAAACCTATCAGGTTTTTCAGTCCTATAAATGCTTTAGGTATAGGGATTGTTCAGGCACCAGACCTTTTACCGGATGGAAGGGTCGAGATGTGCGATGATTGCCCTGACATGTGTGTCCACAATGGAAAGCTGGTCAATTCTTGTCGATTAGATGAATATAGGCTATATGGTGACCTGGTGCAGGCAAAAATTGTAAATGAGCAGGGTAAACAAACTATTTTGAAAAATCGAAGTCAAGTTCTAATGTAGCTTCCTTAGTTGATCGTTGTTGTTTCATCACCGGTGGGAACAATTTATGTTCTATGTGCTGCAAAATATATGCAATATTAATAGATATAAAGACCCTTATATCTATTAATATTTAGCTTTTGTTTACATTTACAACAGATAAGAAAAAAGTAAACCCATAATCATTTAAAATCTGAATTCATTAACAATCCATTCGAGAGCTTGCCAGTGAGAACTGCCGCAAATAAATTGAATGGGTAGCAGATTAACACTCCTGCCAAAGAAATCCTCCGCTTTCGATTTTCACTACAAGAAAACATTATGAAGATACTGCTTATTACACCGACCGTTGATGCTGAAAAAAGAACTAATAAAGAACTGATGATACCTCAACTTGCCCTTTATATTTTGGAAGGATTAACTC
>QIEB01000442.1 GCA_003229495.1 Flammeovirgaceae bacterium | reverse complement strand
CTGGCCCGCAATGATTTGAGTAGGAACAGCAATCAGGTACAGGTTGATACTTTCAAAGAGATCCAGTATTTCTCCCATGTCATTCATTTGGTCTCCAAGGTGAGTGGTGACTTAACCGGAGACACTTCACCGGTGATTGTAGTGGCCGATACCTTTCCGGCAGGTACCTTATCAGGCGCACCCAAGCATATGGCTATGACACTGATTGATAAATATGAAAACCAAGCACGCGGTTACTATGGAGGCGCTATTGGGTTTATGGGATTCAATGGAGATTTCAATCATGCCATAATGATTCGATCTTTTCTAAGCAAGAACGGATGCCTTTATTATCAGGCAGGAGCGGGGGTGGTGGCAAAATCAGTAATAGAAAGCGAATTGCAAGAAGTCAATAATAAACTAGCAGCGCTTAGACAAGCCATGGAACTGGCTTCAAAGATATAGCAAGAAAGTGATGAAAATATTAGTTTTTGACAATTACGACTCTTTTACCTATAACCTGGTACATATTCTGCGTGAGTTGGGTTATTCCTCGGAGGTAGAAGTACACCGCAATGACAAAATCACATTAGATAGTGTGGAGCAGTATGATAAAATATTATTGTCACCTGGCCCGGGGATACCGTCTGAGGCTGGTATAATGCTTGATTTGATTGAACGTTACGGTCCCACAAAGAGCATTTTGGGTGTTTGTCTGGGCCATCAGGGAATTGCAGAAGTTTACGGCGCCTCGCTATACAATATGAAAGAAGTGCTTCATGGTATTGCTTCTTACATCCAGATCATGGACGAGGATGATGTGGTTTTCAGGGGGGTACCAAAAGAAATAGAAGTCGGGCGGTATCACAGTTGGGCGGTCATTCCAGATACCGTAAACGGAGACCTTAAAATCATTGCCTGTGATCAGGAACAAGAGATCATGGCCATAAGGCACAATCAATACGATGTGGTGGGGTTGCAATTTCATCCGGAATCGGTATTGACGGTCAACGGTAAACAAATGATCCGGAATTGGGTCGAAATTTAAAGAAAATGAAAGAAATCCTTAATCATCTGACCGCATATAAGTCTTTGGACCGTGGCCTGGCCAAAGAAGTGCTAATCAATCTGGCCAAAGGTGAATACAATCACAGCCAGATCGCGGCATTTCTCACGGTGTTTATCATGCGCTCGGTGACTGTGGAGGAACTAGGCGGTTTTAAAGATGCCATGTTGGAGCTCTGCATACAGTTACCATTGGACGGCTATGACGCAATTGATCTTTGCGGGACCGGAGGGGATAGTAAAGACTCTTTTAATATTTCAACCCTGTCTTCTTTTGTGGTGGCAGGGGCCGGGCAGAATGTAGCCAAACACGGGAACTACGGGGTGTCTTCGGTTTGTGGTTCTTCAAACCTGATGACCCACTTTGGCTATGAGTTTACCAATGAGAGGGACCGGCTATTACGGGACCTTGACCAAGCCGGAATCTGCTTTTTGCATGCACCCTTGTTTCATCCAGCCATGAAAAATGTAGCACCCATCCGGAAGGAGTTGGGGGTAAAGACCTTTTTTAACATGCTGGGTCCTATGGTCAACCCCAGCCAACCCAAAAATCAGCTGGTAGGAGTTTTCAGCCTTGAGTTGGCCCGTCTGTATGCCTATTTATATCAGCAGACCGACAAAAATTACAGTATAGTACATTCTCTGGATGGGTATGATGAAGTGAGCCTTACTGGTCCGTTTAAGTGGATCAGCAATGATCAGGAAGCGTTGATTGATCCCACGGAGTGGGGATTTAATATTTGCAAGCCGCAAGATCTTTCCGGAGGATCAACGGTGGAGGAAGCTGCAAAAATATTTTGGAAGGTATTAAATGGCCAGGGTACTCTCGCACAAAACGAAGTGGTAGTAGCTAATGCCGGGTTGGCACTTCATTGTGCACGGCCTGAATTAAACCGTTCCATAGCTTTTGATGAAGCCAGAGAGTCATTAATGCAAGGGAAAGCGCTTAAAAGCTTCAAGAAGTTAATAGGTGATGGGATTATAAATGTTTAGAGGTATGCATATTCTGGATAAGATAATACAACACAAATACCAGGAAGTTGAGCAAAGAAAAAGTCTCTTTCCAGTGAAACTGTTAAAACAAAGCATTTACTTTGAAACCCCGCCTGTTTCCATGAAGAAGTATTTGCTTCGTGAGGACCGATGGGGAATAATTGCTGAATTTAAGAGAAAGTCGCCCAGTAAGGGAGCAATAAATCCACATGCTTCAGTTGAAAGGGTGTCCATAGGCTATATGCAGGCCGGTGCATCGTCACTTTCTGTGTTAACCGATGAACAGTTCTTCGGGGGCAAAAATGAAGACTTGATTACCGCCAGAAAATTCAATTTTTGCCCCATATTAAGAAAGGACTTCATTATAGATGAGTATCAGATCCTGGAGGCGAAATCAATCGGAGCTGATACTATCTTATTAATTGCTGCAGCCCTGGAGCGGGACACTGCCAAAGTCCTGGCAGCCTTTGCCAAGTCCTTGGGTCTTGAGGTATTATTGGAGGTGCACAACCTGTCTGAATTGGAGCAGTATATTAACCCGCATGTGGATTTGGTAGGAGTCAATAACCGGGATCTTAAAACTTTTGAAGTAAACGTGGCCACCTCAAAGGAACTGGCAGCACATATTCCTGATGATTTCATCAAGGTTTCCGAGAGTGGTATTCAAGATCCTGAAACCATAATTGAGTTGCGGGAATTTGGATTCAAAGGATTCCTGATCGGACAGAATTTTATGGCACATAGTAGTCCCGAAAAGAAATGCAGGGAATTTATAAACCGTTTAAAATCGCTAGGCCCATCAAAAGACCTGAACAAATGAGTTTGAAGTGGAAAGTATGCGGGATGAAGTATGCGGAAAATATTCAGCAGGTACTCGAATTATGGCCAGATTATATGGGATTTATATTCTATAAAAAATCTCCCCGGTATGTAGGCGATAGGTGGAATGGACCTGGCAAGGATTTTCCCATCACCACAAAAAAAGTCGGGGTGTTTGTCAACGAGTCACCACAAAACATAAGAAGACTGGGCGACCGGTTTCAGTTTGACTATCTTCAACTGCACGGGCATGAAACCCCGGAATATTGTAAAGAACTTTGTCAGGACAACCTCACAATAATCAAAGCTGTAAGCTTGAAAACAAATGAAGAGCTTAAGACCCTAGAGGATTTTAAACCATGGGTAAAGTACTTCATGTTTGACACCCCCAGTAGTAAGTTTGGTGGTACCGGAAAGGCTTTTAACTGGTCTTTACTTAAGGAATACGACAACGAAGTGCCTGTGTTTCTTAGTGGTGGAATCTCTTTGTGTTTCTTAGTGGTGGAATCTCTTTAGATAACTTCAAGAACGTAAAAAAACTCAAGGAATTGAATCTTAAGGCAATTGATGTAAACAGCAAATTTGAAACACGACCGGGTTGGAAAGACCCAGCTATGTTAGAACGATTAAAAAAGCTAATAAAGGAGTTATGAGTTTTCCAATTGATACCTCTGGCTACTACGGACCATACGGCGGAGCCTTTATCCCGGAGATGCTATTTCCCAATGTCGATGAATTGAGAAACCGGTACCTGGACATTATCCAGGACCCTGATTTCCAGGCCCGGTTCAATCAACTACTGCGAGATTATGTAGGGAGGCCATCGCCATTATTCTTCGCCCAGAGACTTTCAGAGACCAATGGTTGCAAAATTTATCTAAAGCGGGAGGACTTGAACCATACGGGAGCACACAAAATAAATAACACCATTGGTCAGATTTTAGTAGCTCAGCAATTGGGCAAAGAGAAGATCATAGCCGAAACTGGAGCAGGTCAGCATGGTGTAGCTACTGCTACTGTCTGCGCGCTCATGGGGATGGAGTGCATTGTTTACATGGGTGAAGTGGACATGAAACGACAACGGCCCAATGTGGAACGCATGAAGCTTTTAGGTGCCCAGGTACGACCGGCGACCAGTGGCAGTCGCACCCTGAAAGATGCTACCAATGAAGCCTTAAGACATTGGATCAATCACCCGGTGGACACGCATTACATCATAGGATCTGTGGTAGGACCTCATCCTTATCCTGATATGGTGACACGGTTTCAATCGGTGATCAGTGAGGAAATTAAAATACAGCTAGAGCAGCAGGAAGGTCGGTCCAATCCGGATTATGTGATTGCCTGCGTGGGAGGGGGAAGTAATGCCGCCGGGGCTTTTTACCACTTCAATCAGGAGCAGAAGGTGCAGTTAATAGCGGTAGAGGCGGCCGGTCGGGGTCTGGAAAGCGGCTATTCAGCTGCTACCACTTCATTGGGAAAGCCAGGAGTTCTACATGGCAGCAAGACCATCTTGATGCAAACCGACGATGGGCAGGTGGTGGAACCATACTCCATTTCAGCGGGGTTGGACTACCCTGGGATTGGCCCGCTTCATGCGTATCTGTTTGAAACCGGAAGAGCAAGATTCCTGAGCGCCACTGATCAGCAGGCGCTTGACGCCGGTATCAAACTAAGCAAACTAGAAGGAATTATTCCGGCGTTGGAAACAGCACATGCTCTGGCGGCTCTGGACCAAATGAGTTTCAATAGTGATGATGTGGTGGTAGTTAATCTCTCCGGCAGGGGAGATAAAGACCTTGAGACCTATATAGAGAAAGGTAAATATTAAGGTTATGGAAAAACCAGCAAACAGCCGTCGAATCAGTGATTTAATGGGGAAAAATAATAAGAATATACTTTCCATTTACTTTACCGCGGGCTATCCAAACCTGGGGGACACTACAGAAATAGCCCGCCATTTGCAACAGTCAGGAGCAGACCTGATCGAAATCGGCATACCGTATTCTGACCCGGTAGCAGACGGTCCAACTATACAGGAAAGCAATCAGAGAGCGCTGGAAAATGGCATGAATCTGGACCTGTTAATGAACCAGCTGAAATCATCACTTCCGTCTTTAGAAATTCCAATAATATTAATGGGCTATTTCAACCCAATTCTGCAATACGGTGTGGAGCGATTTTGCGCAGATTGTCGGCAAAGAAATATTGAGGGCCTGATCATTCCGGACCTTCCAGTACAGGAGTATCTGACCCATTATCATCATATTTTCAAACAGTATGATCTTCATAACATCTTTCTGATCACCCCTCAAACCAGTGATGCCCGAATTCGATGGATCGACGAAAACTCCGAGAGTTTTATCTATGCGGTGTCTGATGCAAGTATTACCGGGGCAAAAAGGGGCATCAGTGACAGACAGAAGGCTTATTTTGAACGACTCCAATCCATGAAGCTGAAGCACCCGTTCATTATAGGATTTGGAATCTCGGATCACAAAACTTTTAACCTTGCCTGCAAATTCGCTAATGGTGCCATTATTGGAAGTGCTTTTATAAATGTGCTTAAGCAGGCAAAAGATCTGGAATCAGCTATCCATCAATTCGTTCAATCTGTAAAATACCATCAAAAATGATCATTCAGTTAAAACCAGAGGTACAGAACCAACAGTTGGAAAACCTGATAAACTATTTGAACGGACTTAAGTTCACCACCAAAGAAGTAAAGACACAAAAAGGAGCTTATTTGATTGCTATCGGGAAAGGGGAATTTGACATTAGGGCCATTGGCTTTATGGAAGGTGTATCAGATATTCATGTAGTTTCCGATAATTACAAGCTGGTTTCAGGGAAGT
>QIEB01000586.1 GCA_003229495.1 Flammeovirgaceae bacterium | reverse complement strand
GACTAACAAGAGTCCGAAAAATACGTAGGTGTTTAATTTTGAGTTCATAGTTTGAATTGGATTATTTGGTTATAACCACCTATGGGCTGTTTAGTTGTAGTTCAACCAACTCATGAGCCCGGTAGTGATTTAAAGTTAATGTATGGAATTTATTGTTACAATTCCCAATCCACACTTAAGAAACAACTGTTATATTGTAATGAGAGCCTATTTCCAATGCGATATAGTATTGCGCAACTTCCAATTACCAAAAACTGCACAAGATTTTGATATATGCAAACTATTCGAATGTGCGGCATTAGTATTAAGTGTCCAGGATGAGAGTCGGACAGAATTTGTAATCTACCTAGAATTCCCCTTCACCACCACCAAAGTCGCCTCCCCTATTTCCGGACCGTTGTCTTCGTTTTTTCTGATGTAACCTGTAGTTGAAGGAGAGTACTGCCGAGCGGCTGCGCCACTGAAAATCCCCTACGGAAGTGTAGGTACTGGTGATGGTTTCGTATCGCCATTTTCGGGTATTAAAGAGGTCCCTTATGCTTAAGGTGAGAGTTCCTTTGCCTTTCATCACATCCCTGCTTAAACCTAAGTCCACTACGAAATAGGATTTACGTTTACCCTGCGGTACTTCTTGCGGCGCACGATAATTGAGCGTAGTTTGAAAATCCCAATCTTTCTTAATTTTTATCTGAGACATCACCCTGGTAAAAAAAGTGGTAGTTTGAGTGGAAAGATCTTCACCGTTGGCAAAGGCATCATAAACTGAATGATAAAAATTGGCAGTTCCATTTACTCTTAACCAGGAATTGAATTCATTGGAATAGGTAATCTCTAATCCGATATCGTCCTTGGATCCAACATTTTCAGGTCTGGTGAAAGTAACTCCATCCTCCACGGTGGTAATTCTGGTCACTACATCCGTTGAATAGCGATAATAAACTGCGTAATAAAATGATGCTTTCTTCCAATTTTGTAGTACCCCAAATTCATAGGAATCTGTATAGGTTGGATCGAGATCAGGGTTTCCTGAACGGATGTTCCGGGCATCAGTGAATGATGAAAATGGATTTAGGCTACGGAACCAGGGCCGCCGAACCCTGCGGCTATAGCTACCTTGAATTGACTTCTCCTTCTTAAGACCGTAAGTAAGATGTACCGACGGAAATAAATCGGTGTAATTTTTATTATTTATCTCACCGCTTTGCTCCAATTCTGTTCGTATATCGGTGATTTCCATACGCACACCTAACTGGTATGAAAGCTTGTTCACCTTATTGCCGAACATGACATAGGAAGCGTAGATATCCTCATCGTAGTTGAAATTATTGCTGAAGCTCTCCAAATTTTCCCAATCACCATTTTCGTTTTGCTCTTCCACCAAATAATCGTTCCCAATCCGTCTAATGCTATTTCGCACCCCTAGCTCCAATTTGGCATTTTTTCCAAATGGGTGTTCATAATCTGCCTGTATTAACCAACCGCGATCGAATTCATCGTTCAGTGACCGCTGAAATAGTTCTGGGTCTTGAGAGCCGTCTTCAACACTACGAGTGACTTCATTAATGTCTGATTGCTCGGTTTCATTGTTGTCCCGGTACTGGACATCGGCTGTGAACTTTTGACCTTTCTTTGAAAAGGTTCTGCTATAATTTACGGAATACTCTGAGTTCTTGTCGATTTCCTGTTCAATGTCATGTCGCTCAGTTACGAACAACAGATTTCTATTTTTATCATAATCCTGATAAAATATATTGGACAGATTGTCCTCATTTGAGACCCTATATAGCGCAGCAACTGTTATGGTATTTTTTGAATTAAGGAAAAAATCCGAGCCAAATCTCAGGTTATTTGACCAGCCGCCTCGAACATGTTGGCGGTCCCTCTCGGTAAAATACAAGGTGTCACCAGGAAAAAATGTCTGGAAGGTCTTACCTCCTCCGGGGTTCTTCCGGTAATCTACCCCATAGCTGGCAAACAGGTTCATCCATTTTTTCCGGTAATTTAGGTTAAAACTGCCTCCGTAATTTTCCGGGTGGCCTAAAATGGCATTAAAGGTTCCATTGACACCTTCTCGCTTCTCTTTCTTCAAAATAAGATTGATAATCCCAGCTGATCCCTCTGCATCATATTTAGCCGAGGGGTTGGTAACTACTTCCACGCGTTCAATCATATTGCTTTGGATTTGTCGCAATCCATTAGTAGTACTGATTCCAACCAACCCCGAAGGTTTGCCATCCACCAAAATTCGTACATTTTGGCTCCCCCTAAGGCTGACATTACCCTCTATATCGACAGAAACAGAAGGTATATTATCCAAAAGATCAGCGGCGGTCCTCCCGGCATTGGTAAGGTCTTTTCCCACGTTGAATACCCGTTTGTCCAGGGTCATGGTCATGGTACTTTTTTCGCCCTGTACCACTACTTCGTCAAGAATTTCGATATCAGGTTCCAAGTTAATAGTTCCAACATCCCGTGTCATCTGCTCCCGGTTTAGCTGAATGCCCTTTATAGTCCTGGCTTTATACGAAATGTATTGAATTTGTAAAATAAACCTGCCAGGTCTGGTGGAAATTTCAAATTTGCCGTTCACATCGGTTACCGCCCCTCCTACTATTGTGCTGTCCTTTTGACTTAACAGAGCGGTAGTTACATATTCCAGAGGCTCACCATTTTGGGCATCGAACACTTGTCCTGTAACCTTGAATGGGGATTGTCCTGCTCCGAAATCTCCACTTTCCTGCCTCTTTTTCCAATCCGGTTGTTGGGCAATGATACCGGTACACATCGCCATAAGTACAAACAGAAGAAAAGGTTTCATTTTTTCAATTTAGTTTACTCAAATTTGCGTTACCGCTTTGAAGTAATTTGGTATCAATTCTGAAGGAAAGTTGAAGTTTTAAGTTTTAAACGATATTTCTATTCGATGTTCATCCTTTTCCCAGCTATAATTTGCTGAAAATCCACTGGCATCGCATATCTTTTTAACGATTGCCAGCCCTAGTCCCAGTCCATCCCCCTTTTGTCGATCTTTTCTGAATCTGTCAAAAAGTGTTTCTGGCGGTACATCCAACCCTGGTCCAGGATTACTTATCACATACTTTGAGTCATCAAGAAAAGTTTTGATATACCCGTGCTCCAAATTGTGACGGATTGCATTACTCAACAGATTATTAATTAGTATGGTGGTCAATGTAGGATCCATTGATACCATTACATCTTGACTATGTTCACACTGCAATGAAATGGATTTCAAATCCATCAACTCTTTGAAGTTGTCAATTGCTGATACTAGCGCTCCGGAGAAATTTACAGATTCAATATTTTGGAACTCCCGATTGTCAATCTTTGTCAATCTTAGTAAGAAGGTTCAGTGATTGGCCCATTTTAGAAAGATGTTTTAATGAACCAAGTGCGGCAATCACCTTGGCAGTTTCCTCTCCCGGTAAATTTCCGGAAGTAAGCAGTAGTTCCAACTTACCAATGGCATTTGTCAATGGAGTTTGCATCTCATGGGAGGCATTTTCTGTAAACTCCCGTAAGGATTGATAATCTTTTTGAACTTTACCGGTCATTTCCTTCAGAAACTTATTGAGACGGTTAAATTCAACTGTCCCTGATGACTGAAGTTGTATGGGCTTTTCCTGATCAATTCTAAAGCTTCTAATCATATCCAAAGTACGGTTGAAGGGCTTAAACAGATACATGCTGGCAAATCCTCCAACCATCAACATTATTGCCGTTAATAACAGATAGAATTTGATCATTGATTCCCTGACACTCTCAACGATGTCGTCCTCTTCTACAATAAGATCATGAATAGATATATGATAGAATTTCCCTTTTATCTCACGCGTAACCTCTAACTTGATGTGAGGTTCTAGCCGCTCAAGGGTACTATGCATCACAATGGTATCTGAGTAGTAGATTTCCGTGTCATCCGTTGCGTTTTTCAATGGATATATCTGAATTTTATCCCGTATAAAATCTTCGGTCGGCTGACGTCTTTCGATCATTCGGGTAACATATTGAAGACGTTCCTTTAAGAAACGCTCCTGTTCCAGGTCGATCTCTTTCTTAACTACTTGAAAGGTGATCACTCCTCCCAAAAAGAAGACACCTAATGATATCAGGAGGAACAACAAAGTAAATTTAAAAATGAGCCTCATTGGTAAACTGAAAATTTGTAACCAGAGCCGTACATGGTTTGTATGGAGTCATTAGCTCCAGCCTGTGACATCTTTTTTCTTAGGTTCTTAATATGCTGGTAAACAAAGTCAAATGAATCCAGGGTATCGATATAGTCTCCCCACAAATGTTCGGCAATACTTTGCTTGGTTAACACCCGATTTTTATTCACTACAAAATATAACAATAGCTCATATTCCTTGCGTGTTAGGTCCAACATTTTGTCTGAAGCCCTTACTTCCATGGTCTCGGTATCGATACTTATATCCTGACAGGTGATAATCCTGCTGCCTTGTAGTTGTCTCCTTCTATATATAGCTTTTAATCTGGCATTTAATTCAGCTAAATGAAAAGGTTTGGGCAGATAATCATCTGCTCCCAACTCCA
>QIEB01000438.1 GCA_003229495.1 Flammeovirgaceae bacterium | reverse complement strand
TAATATTTGTCATACTTGCCTGGTCATTTTGCTTAGTGGTTCTGGGACAACGAACGCAAAAACCCGTGTTACATGCAAAAAACTGGCTGGCTATCACTGGTAAACCATTGGGTGCTACCGCTGGGGCCATGATATTTCAAAATGGTGGAAACGCTGTGGATGCAGCATGTGCTATGCTGGGAGCTACCTCTACCATGTGGGATGTACTTAGTTGGGGAGGAGAGACACAGGCGCTAATTTTCAACCCAAAAACCGGCAAAGTTATTGGCATCAATGCCTTGGGAGTAGCTCCGACTGGCGCCACCCCTAAGTTTTACACCGAACAAGGACTAGAATTCCCCCCGGAATTTGGCCCACAGGCGGCGGTAACCCCTGGAACCCCCGGAGGGCTAATGACTATGTTGGCGGAGTACGGCACTATGAGTTTGAAAGAGGTACTGGGGCCCAGCCTACAAATGGCCGCCGGTTATCCCATAGAAGCGCAGGCGGCAAATGCCATTGAAAGACATAAGGAGCGAATCCGGGAATGGCCCTATTCAAAATCGATCTTCCTGGTCAATAAAGGTGACCGTGAAGCCCCGGAGGCCGGAGCACTTTTTGTTCAGGAAGATTTGCTAAACACCTTGAATAAATTAATAGAAGCGGAAGAAAAAGCGCTGAAAGATGGAAAATCCAGAAAAGAGGGCATCTATGCCGCTTATGACCGGTTCTACAGGGGAGATATTGCCGAAGAGTTCGCCCGTGGCTGCCAGGAACAAGGTGGACTAATAACCAAAGAAGATCTCGCCAACTGGAAAGTGCATATTGAGGAACCAGTCAAGACCACCTATAAGGACCTTGAAGTATTTAAACTAACCACCTGGGTACAGGGACCGGTGATGTTACAGGCTTTGAACATGCTGGAGCAATTGAATGTGGGATCCATGGGATACAACACTGCCGCCTACATCCATGCCCTTTATCAGGTAATGAACCTGTCCTTTGCCGATCGTGATTTTTACTATGGAGACCCATACTTTCCACCCGAAGAGCCTATCGAAGGACTGCTTTCAAAAGAGTATGCCAAACAACGATTAAAGGAAATCAATTGGGAGAAAAATGACACCCTGGTCAAACCAGGTGATCCATATCCTTTTCAGGGGGACCAAGAGAACCCATATCTGCATTATATAAATGACTGGAGTAACAAGGTAAGCGATAACCTGCTGCCAGAAGTATATGGAGACCCAATGGAAACGGACAACTTTTTTTCCGGCACTACTTCCATCCAGGCTGCGGATGCGGAAGGCTGGGTGGTGAGTATAACCCCTAGTGGAGGCTGGATTCCGGCTGCAGTGGCCGGCAATACCGGTATCGGCATGAGCCAGCGCATGCAGAGTTTTGTGCTTGACCCCAGCCAGAACCCCTACAATGTATTAGAACCCGGGAAACGTCCCAGGGCTACTTTAACGCCCAGTATGGTGTTGAAGGATGGGAAGCCCTATGTTTCATTTGCGGTACAGGGAGGCGACGCCCAGGACCAAAACAGCATTCAATTCTTCCTGAATATGGTGGAATTTGGCATGAATGTGCAACAAGCGGTGGAGGCCGCCAATATTCTAAGTTATCAAATGCGCAATAGTTTTGGTGCGCATGAGATTAAGCCCGGCAGACTGACTTTAAATGAAAGCATACCACCGTGGGTGCGCGATAGGTTAAAGGTTATGGGTTATAAGTTAGACTATCGAGATAGAACTTCAGGTCCTTTGAACGCCATCTATTTTGACCGAGACCACGGGACCATGTGGGGCGGCTCCAGCAACCACGGAGAGGACTACGGTATCGGCTGGTAGATGAGGTATAGAGTACTCCCAAAAACTGGTTGGAAAATCAGTGAGATCAGCTATGGTTGCATGTCGTTGGGCATAGGGCATGGGGCTAAGAGCATAGGGCATGGGGCTAATGAGCGATTGCTCCATAAGGCAGTGGATCTGGGAATTAACTACTTTGATACTGCAGACCTATATGATCATGGGGAAAATGAAATTACTGTAGGCAAAGCGCTGGGCGCCCGGCGCAAGGCGCTTTTTATAGCCACTAAGGTTGGCAATCAGTGGCGCCCTGATGGATCCGGATGGGACTGGAACCCCCGGAAAGAGTACATCCTTCAGGCGGTTGAGGCTAGTTTGAAACGCCTGAAAACGGATTATATCGATCTCTACCAGTTACACGGAGGTACCATTGACGATCCCATCGACGAAACCATTGAAGCATTTGAGACCCTGAAAGAGCAGGGGAAAATCCGGGAGTACGGCATAAGTTCCATAAGACCAAATGTGGTCAGAGCGTATGTAGCCAAATCTAATATAGTCAGCGTGATGATGCAATACAGTTTGCTGGACCGGCGACCGGAGGAAAGCTGTTTGGCACTGCTGGAGGAGTATGACATCGGGGTGATGGTACGGGGTGCGGTGGCTAAGGGGCTTTTGATTGATAAACTCGCCAAAGAATACCTGGGGTACAGTAAGGAACAAACAGCGCGAGCGGCTGAGGCAGTTGCGAAGCAATCAGGTCAAGGTAGAACTGCTGGCCAGACGGCCTTACAGTTTGTACTTAAGACCCCGTCGGTTTGTACGGTGGCGGCGGGGATGCGGACGGAAGAGCAATTGGTGGATAATGTGGGGGCGGCTGACACCGAAGGGCTGAATGGGGAAGAGTACCAAGAACTTCAATCCATACTTGACCCCAAAACTTACACTGCACACCGGGTAATTCAGTTATGAGTTATGGAAAAAAGGCTACCCATTTTTAGGCTTAGTCACATGGAACCTGATGATAGTTTTGAGACTGCTCCATATTAGATTTACTCAAAAATCGCTTCTAACTATTGAGTGACCTAAAAACTATTCAATCGAGAATCCATCAAATTAACGGTCATCGGGTGAAGTTGGATTTTGACCTGGCGGCTTTATATGAAGTTGAAACAAGAGTTTTGAAACAAGCGGTCAGGTGTAATTTGAAGCGATTCCCTGATGACTTTATGTTTCAGTTGTCAAATAAAGCATGGACCGAGGTTATCACATTTTGTGATAACCTCACTGAAAATATCAAATTCAGTCCAGTGACCCCGTTTGCATTTACTGAACAGGGGGTTGCTATGCTTTCAAGTGTTCTAAAGAGTGAAAAAGCCGTTGAAGTAAATATTTCCATAATGCGGGCTTTTGTCTTGCTTCGACAACACCTGACGGATTATACAATTCTTAGGGACAAAATAGCCGGGTTAGAGAATGAAATGCATATCAAATTTAAAGACATACATCAGGCACTCAATTATTTGCTGGAAAGGGATAATGCCAAAATTGAAATAGGATACCTATTGGATTTAAATCTAGAACCTTAGGAATTGAAGATTGATTGATCCGTAAGCATATTCAATTGTCCTGATGTAACGACGACAAACTCGATACTGGAAAATATTACCTAGATGAGTAGAGCTAACTTAAGCGATACAGTGTTTCCCGGATCTGTTACTGATTCCATTACAAATCTTTCACGGTGGATGCAGCAGAAGCGCTACAGCAATTCAACCATTTCCACCTATCTGAGCTTCGTCAAGCAGTTTTTTGCCATCACCAAACTGCGTCCGGATAAATTAACAAAAGAAATTATAGAAAATTATAATTACCAACACTTCATCCGGGGCGGAAAATCTTATGCCACACAAAATCAGTGGATCAATGCTATTAAACTATATCTGAAAGTAACTCACCTGGAATTTTCAGGTCTTGATGAAATAGAACGTCCGCGCAAGCAAAGAATGTTGCCTAATGTGCTTTCCACGGATGAAGTCCAGGCTATATTTCACAATAATCCGAATTTGAAGCACCGGACATTATTGATGTTGATTTACGGTTCAGGGCTACGTATAG
>QIEB01000571.1 GCA_003229495.1 Flammeovirgaceae bacterium | reverse complement strand
CTGCCGTCTGTATTCCTTTCAAAAGCTTTGGTGTGAATCTGGCCAAAAGGTTGACCCTCAACCACCTTAATGGTAGTCATCCAATTGCGACCACGAGTAGTGTATTCAGTAAGATCATCGGTCAATTCAATTACTTCACTATTATTCTTGGCATAGTTAAATGAAATATCCCAAGAAAAATTTGGAGTCGCCACCGGAGTACCATTCAAAACAATCTCTATCCCGTCGTTCCATTCAAAACAATCTCTATCCCGTCGTTCTGGATATTCCCGGCATTGATAAACTTGGAAGTGTAGCCCGATGCCTGCGGCAAGGGAATTGACAATAACTGATTGAATGTATTGGTTTTGTACCAGGTAAAATCAAGTCCCAGCCTGTTATCAAAAAACCTGGTATCAAATCCAAATTCCCATGCTTTGGTTTTTTCCGGTAACAGGTTCTCTGCGGGTAAACTACCGCCTCTATCTCCATAACCGAAGTTACCCCCGGCACTGAAATTAATTACGGAAGCAAGTCTGTACGGATCAGTATCATTACCAACTTCTGCATAACTTCCCCTAACTTTTGCGAAAGTAAGAAAACCTGATGCGGTATTCAGCATATCTGTAACCACCCAGCTGAGGCCGACAGACGGATAGAAATAAGACCAATTTTCTTTTGGAAGCGTGGAAGACCAGTCATTTCTTCCGGTAAGATCTAAAAACAGGTAGTTATTAAATCCAATAGTAGCGAATCCGTACAATGAATTCAGTTTTCTTTCTGAAAAATCCTGACTGGCTTGAATGGCACTGGTATTGTTAATAACAAATAAATTGGGTTTGAGCAGTCTGTCTGTACGGGTATTATGAGTCTCAAATTTCTGATACAACAAATTCCCGCCAATTGAAAAATTCAGCGACCAGGTATCTCCACCAAACATATTCATGTTGTTATAGTTCAATAGAAAATCGTTGTTCATTTCCAGGAATCTTCCATCATCGAGGACAAGGTTTCCGGCAGGGGCAATGATATAGGTATCATTGTATAACTTGTAATTCACATTTTCAAATATTTGGTCAAAAGCGCTGCGAATCATCAAACTAATATTATCTGTAAACTGGTACTTCAATGACCCTAACCCAAAAACGCGGCTACGGTCCTCATTCCTTACAGTCCTATATAACATCCAATATACATTTTCACCACCGTTGGTGTTGGGGTTCCAGTAATGTTGCCGTGGGGTACCCGTATCATCAATATATTCAAAATCTCTAGCCTGATCCAAAGAAATATTGCTTGGCTGTCGATATAACGCCCGTATGGGGTTGTTCTCTCTATCGCCGGAGGCCAACCTGTTGTCAACATGTTGGTTGTAATAAGTCAGTTTCATATCAAATGATAACTTATCGGTTAAATTTCCATCCACTCGCACATTGACATTATTCCTTTTTAGCTTGTTGGTAGGCACGATACCCTCGGTAATAGTGTTAGTATATGAAAAGTACCCCCTTACTTTATCAGACCCACCGCTAAGTGACAGGGTATTGGCAAGATTAAATCCGGTCTGGAAAAAGTCTTCAATATTGTTATGCGGACTAAACGCATACTGCGCCGGGCCATCATAGTTTGGATTCGGTGACCAATGATCCACCATCTGTCCAGTCATTTTAGGACCCCAGGAAAGTTCACCATTTTTAACATA
The DNA here is from genome assembly GCA_003229495.1 of Flammeovirgaceae bacterium. Taxonomy (GTDB): domain Bacteria; phylum Bacteroidota; class Bacteroidia; order Cytophagales; family Cyclobacteriaceae; genus SZUA-3. Next base: position 2,007 of record QIEB01000571.1, on the reverse strand, counting down.
GGTCTCTTTACTTCCCTGCCCATAAACATTTTGAAAGTTGGTTAAGATCAACGCCTTGTCTATGGATGCATTGGTATTAAATACCACCCCAATTCCCTGGTTAACTGCTCCTTTCTTGGTGGTAATAACTATGGCGCCATTAGCTGCCCGTGCCCCGTAAAGAGCGGTGGCATTTGGCCCTTTCAATACCGTGACAGATTCAATATCGTCCGGATTTATATCACTAATACCATCTCCTCCTTGATATCCTCCGTTTTCGGCGCTGGGGTTACTCGATGCGTTATTTTGAATAGGCGTGCCATCTACAATATAAAGCGGCTGGTTATTTCCAGCTACGGACCTGTTTCCCCGAAGAATCACTCTGGAGGCAGAACCTACCCCTGCACTGGATTTCGTAAGGTCCAGTCCGGCAACCTTACCTGCAAGAGAATTGACCACGTTCAACTCTCTGGCTATAGCCAAATTCTCGGCATCCACATTTTGAGCGGAGTAGGTAATGGCTTTCTTTTCCCGTTCCAACCCAAAAGCGGTGACCACAATCTCATCAAGAGCGGTAATGTCCTCTTCCAACCGAATATCAATTATTGATCGATTACCAATTGCAATTACCTGACTTTGGAATCCAACAAATGAATACACCAGATTAGTGGCATCAGCAGGCACGCCTAGTGAGTAATTACCGTCCACATCCGTGGTGGTACCTTGAGTAGTACCCTGGACCAGGACGTTTACACCAGGTAATTCAATCGCTTCCTCTACGGAAATGACATTACCTGTTACTATTCTGTCTTGCGCCCAGATCATAGCAGTTAGGGCTAAAGACAAACTAAGTAGTAAGAGCTTTTTCATACAAAAATAGTTCTAGTTGATAACTATCAATGCTACATGCAAACGGGGCTTATATTCTTACTAAACTGGTTAATAATCTTGGATATAAGTCTGCCCATATCGAAATCGAAAAAGAATACGATATAGGCAGACCCAAGGTAAATAAACCAAGAATTGATGCTATTGTCAGCAACTTATTTTATGGAACTGTAACAAACAACTCTTGGGTGTTTCCATTGTTAAGACGGAAACTTAGGGTATAGTTACCGGCAACGGCTGGGTCCGGGGTGAATTGAACAAGCAGCAAACCAGTCGGCACCCCGGTAATAAACGCAGTCCACGCTACGGAGGGGCCGGTGGTGGTTAGACTGTAATTGTTTGCGCCGTGAGGTGCATCAATCCTCACTTGACCCACGGTAGATCCGTTCTGAACCAACAAACCATGCGAGGGGTTAACCATTCGAAGATCGACATCCAGGAACGGTTCATTGCCTTTATCCCATAAATACATACCTACCTGACGGGCTGCATCTCCCAGAATCACTTCTTGATAAATTGGGTTGAAGAAGGGAGGTGGTGGACCCCCGCCGCTAAATAGGCTAACCACATTAATACTGGGTCGGGGTTTGGGAATAATGATAACATCACCAATTCCGCTCATGATCTTCGAGGATGTAGGATTTGGTTGAATTCTAATGGGAATTTCATATTTCCCCGGTTTTGGATTTTTAAAACCCAGTAATAGCAAATGGACCTGTTTGGGTCCTGGTCCAAACATGCCCGGAAGGTAATTACCAGTCAAGGTGGCAGTAACGGTGTTACCCACTACTTCCGTTGTCCACGGAAAGGGAAATGGGGGGCTCTGCGGCCATCCTTGCAACAGAAATATGGAGTTGGTGCCCCCCCCTGTATTGACGAATTCATCAGGAAGTTCCACCTCAATGGTAGCGCCGGTCATCAGACCGATTCCGTCAACGGCAGGGTCTATATCCACAAAAGTTAACACAATGTCGGTTTGAGCTTTGGCGGTTGTACCGTCAGGAGCTACCGGTGCTTTTCGAATAGAAACCTCAAGGTATTCAGTGGCTTTTTTTGAATGTAGAATTACATTACTGATTTCACTAGGATTCAGGAAGCTTCCATCAATACAGCTGTTTAAAATTAGCATGGCAATTATTA
>QIEB01000035.1 GCA_003229495.1 Flammeovirgaceae bacterium | reverse complement strand
TATACTTAAAACTTAAAACTAATAACTTACAACTAATAAGTGCCCGAAGGGCTAACCTCCAATTTCTGACATGGATTCTGTGACCTTGCCAGACCGACTGGCCTCAGCAGCAAATCCGTCAGGTGCTCTGTTGGCAAAGGCTTTTAGGAACTCCTGCTTTATCTCAAGATCGCTGGAACCGGTGCGCAGCATTTTACGAATGTCAAGCACTCCATTATCATAGAGACAGGTTTTCAACATACCTTTAGAAGTGATCCGGATCCTGTTGCAAGAACCACAAAAGGTACGGCTGAATGCTGCAATTACCCCTATTGTTCCCAGGTGTCCGGGAATTCGGTAATTGCTTGAAGTAGAATGGGCCTGGTCTTGGATTTTAATTAACGGACCAAAATGATCGGTAAGGTGTGATATGATCCTTTTGTGGTCCCATTTAAGCACTGGGTAATGAGCACCTTCTCCATTAAATGGCATTTCTTCTATGAAGCGGACCCCGATTGGATGTTCTTTGGTCAAGTTCGAAAGCAAAACAATATCTTCCAGGTTCTTATCTTGTATTACTACCGCATTAATCTTTAAAGATATGTCGGCTTCCAGCACTTTGTAGAAGGTTTCTTTCACCTTGTGCACTTCATCTCGTCGAGCGATCATCTTGAAACGATCTCGATCCAAGGTATCAATACTCAGGTTTATCGAACTGATTCCAAGTTGCTTCAATCTTTCCACGTATGGAGCAGTTAATACTCCATTGGTGGTAATATGCACCTGATTCATCCCGGGAATATTTACAACCTTTTCCAAAAAGCTCATTATATGCTGTCGAGCGAATGGCTCGCCCCCGGTAATTCGCAGCTTTGATACCCCCAAGGAAGTTAGTACACGTAATACACGTTCCATTTCCTCATAGGTCATCAACTCCTTTTTAGGAACATATTTGATGCCATCTGCCGGCATGCAATAAAAGCATCGCAAGTTACATCGGTCCGTAACCGCCAACCTTACATAATTGATAGGTCTGCCGTGGTTGTCGAATACTTGAGATATTTGGTGGTTCTCGGACATAAAGTTGATGATAAATATAACTGAATTTGGTGAATTATTTATGGCTCATTTCTCCGTTCAATAAAATCTTTCCAATCTTGTTCAGTATCTATGTCCAACGCCGCTGCAGGAAAAGGTATGCTTACTACATTGTCAGACCATTTTTTAATCAACGCCACTGCCCCTGTATCTCCCTCTAGTGTTTTCAATTCCTCAAAATACTTTTTAGGAAAGTAAGCCGGGACACCACTAAAACCTTTATATTCTGTGGCAATGATGCCGCCGTTGTTCGTAGCAAAACTTAAGATGGAAACTAGATGGCCCGATGTTATTTGAGGCTGATCAGCTAAGGTTACTATAATGCCATCAAGGTCAGGCGTATGCTCCAATGCATAGACTACACCTGCATGAATTGAGGTACTGATACCTTTACCCCATTGTTCATTAATGACATACTTTACACTATAACTTTCTACCAATGGTAGAATTTGATCACTGTAAGCTCCCAATACCACAATTACCGGCAAACCGGTTTCTTGTGCATTTTCAATCGACCGTTGTAATAATGACTTCCCATCGAAGGCAAGCAATTGCTTTATACGACCCATTCTACTGGCCTCTCCGGCTGCCAAAATAAGTATAACTGATTTATTATTAGCCATTTATCTCGTCTGTCATTAAGTTATTAATCCTCTATTATTGTATGGCCTTAAAATTAATAATATTTTGGTTTCGCCACAAATCACCTGAAAACTCACTAAGTTTTATGTATCATACAATATTATTTTATTGCAAATAAATACTTGTATTATCCAAATATTTTGTTTATCTTAGAGGATTAAACATTTATGAATATAGCATTATTTTTTTATACTATACTAATAATATCATGAATCAAGTTTTATTCATTTGCACCGGAAATTTCTATCGAAGCAGATATGCGGAGATGCTTTTTAACCATACCACCCAGGACTATATGCTTAAATGGACCAGTTTTAGTCGTGGTTTTCGCAGTAGCGATCGTGAAGCCCCCATTAGCAGACATACCATGAGGGGATTGACCGCCAAGGGGATTTTCCCCTCCCAGGTCAGGTATCCAATCAAACTATCTGCAGCGGACCTGGCCTTGGCCCACCGCATCATATTAATGGACGAGCAAGAACATCGTCACATACTGGAGTCGGAATTTTCTGAATGGTCTGATCATGTAGAGTATTGGAACATTCAGGACATCGATTTCGAAAGTCCGGACATTGCACTGGACCTCCTGGACCAGAAGATAGATTTGTTAATTGGATCTTTGGAAACTGAAAGAAATGAATTTTTCTGGAGCAATAACCATTTGAAGGTTCAGGCTTAGTTAGAATTGATTGACTGCCACATTGTTCCCCTTATAGATTTCCTCAATTAGATCTTGTCTATCAATGACAAGTTTGTGCCAGATTTTATCATTGAGCTCAAACTCCAGACGACTAATTTTAGGTATAAGATCCACCGGTGCCTCCAGGCGATAGATAATTTTTTTTGCAATGACCAGGTCATTCTTGTCCATGATTTCGACGCTAATATTTTCTGCTCTGCCGTTGCCAATGTTATGAACATTGATCACTAATTTTTGCCCGATTTGCTGGATATCCCTGGTGGGATTAATGGCCAAGTCGGGTAATGAGGCAGGTTTGTCTATTGATTTTGTCAGTGCTAATTGAATGGCGATATTCTCTTGTGGTGGAATAGTTAAGTCAATGGTTGAAAACCGGTCTAATTTTAATTTTTCTTCTCTAAGGATATCTCTCTTAGAATCTATTTCTCCATCATTATCGACATCTCTGCCAACCTTCAGTAAATATTCGCCTTTAATAATACGCCATAATCTCATTGATATACTCTGTGGTTGTGATTTAAAATTATACAGGTTTACTTTTATGCTCTTTGAGTCACCATATGATACCAGACGTGCAATATCGGTATCCGGATTGCTCCAACTGACCACCATCGAATGAGCACGCAGTTCTATGCGTCCAGGAAGTCTTCCACCTAAAGCTGCTGTGATCAGTTGCTGCCTTCCGGGAGCTGAACCTTGCCTGTCTGTATGACGCATTGCCCTGGTCCAGTTATACTCTGCTGTTTTATCGTACTTTACCGCCACGTTCATCATTTCTCTGCTAATTTCATTTCGATCAACGATTTGATGAGGTTTCGGTTCAGGTGTTTTTCCCCAATACCAATGAACTTGTAATAACTCATAATCCAGTACCGTCTGTTCTCCCCAAAGTTTGGGGTCTTTTAGGGCAAATTCACTGGAAAGGTCATAAGGAGGCAGATCATTTTTGATTCGTTCGGCATTATTATTTTCCATTATATCTCTATATACCTTAGCCGTTTTCAGTTCTCTTTCAAATACATGCGGGTCACCTAGGGCATAAGGAA
>QIEB01000652.1 GCA_003229495.1 Flammeovirgaceae bacterium | reverse complement strand
TTGAAGACAACATCGTCAGATGCCCTCATGCTGAAACAGCTCAAACCATGATAGATCTTATTGACGCTACCCGCAAATCCGGGGACTCAATCGGAGGTGTAGTCACCGGGGTGTTAACAGGCATTCCCGTCGGTCTGGGCGAGCCTGTCTTTGACAAACTCCATGCGCAGCTTGGGAATGCCATGCTGGGGATCAACGCTGTAAAGGGATTCGAATACGGCAGTGGATTTGAAGGGGTTAAAATGAGAGGATCAGAGCACAACGACCTTTTTGAAAAAAGAGGCGACAAGATAGTCACCATCACCAATCACTCTGGTGGTATCCAGGGAGGTATATCTAACGGTCAGGACATTTACTTCAAGGTGGCATTCAAACCAGTTGCTACCATAATGAAAGATCAGGACAGCCTGGACCAAAGTGGACAGCCTACTGTGGTAAAGGGAAAAGGGCGCCATGACCCCTGTGTAGTGCCACGGGCAGTGCCCATCGTTGATGCAATGGCAGCTTTGGTGCTAGCAGATTTTGTTTTGCTAAACAAGGCAGTAAAATTGTAAATATGAAAAAACTGGCCTTACATTGGAATATCCTTATCGGCATGGCTATTGGAGTGGTCCTGGGACTAGCGGCTATTTTTGGAGGGTTTGGTGACTTTGTTCAAGATTGGATTAAACCGTTTGGAACAATTTTTATTAACCTGTTGAAATTGATTGCAGTGCCATTGATTTTGGTGTCATTAATTGATGGAATATCAAATCTCACAGATCTTTCCAAGTTGAGCCGCATCGGAGGCAAGACCATAGGTTTTTACATTTTTTCTACTGTATTGGCCATAGCCATTGGTTTAATTCTGGTGAACCTGGTTGAGCCTGGAAGTTTTTTACCGGAAGAGACAAGGGAGGAATTACGTCTGAAATACGCTAGTGAAGCAAATTTAAAAATGGTATCAGCTTCATCTGTGGAAGAAAATGGCCCTCTGAAGGTCTTGGTAGACATAGTCCCCGATAACATTTTTGGTGCTTTCACCAGCAACGTCAATATGCTGCAAGTGATCTTTTTTGCCTTTCTGTTCGGGATTGCCATGGTAATGACCCCACAGACCAAAGTACTACCTGTAAAACAGTTTTTTGACGGGGCAAACAGCGTTATATTAAAAATTGTAGACCTGGTTATGCGAACTGCCCCACTGGGTGTAATGGCGCTACTTGCGGGGTTAATTGTGGACATCGCCGGGGATGATCCAGCCAGTGCAATCGACCTGTTCCAAGCTTTGGGGGTTTATTCAATTACTGTTCTGGTTGGCCTGGCCATAATGATATTTGTTTTCTATCCCTTGGTGCTCACCGCTTTTACTCCAATAAAATACCGTGCCTTTTTCCAAGGCATTTTCCCTGCCCAAATGTTGGCCTTTTCAACAAGTTCTAGCGCCGCTACTCTTCCTGTTACCATGGAGCGAGTGGAAAAGCACCTGGGAGTTTCGGAGGAAATCACTAGTTTTGTGTTGCCATTGGGAGCAACCATTAACATGGATGGCACCAGTATTCATCAGGCAGTTTCAGCAGTGTTTATTGCACAGGCCTTTGGACATGATCTGACCATGACAGATCAACTTGTTATTGTGCTGACTGCAACCCTAGCCTCCATAGGGGCAGCTGCGGTTCCAAGTGCTGGTCTGATTATGCTGGTAATTGTATTGGGAGCCATAGGTGTAGATCCCGAAGGCCTGGCGTTGATTGTTGCTGTCGATCGCCCCATAGACATGTGTCGTACCATTGTAAATGTTACTGGTGACGCAACAGTGGCGACCTTGGTAGCCAGTACGGAAGGTGAATTGAAATGGTTGGACCCGGATCAAATAGACCAAGAGGAAACTGAAAGTAGAGGCCCGAGATGAAAACTATCCGGTCAACAAATCAAAACCATTTGATGCAAATTACCGTTATCATTTAGCATAACACCCATAATGGAAACTTACGATCGCGACCAAATGTATAATAGGAGTGTAAACCTCTATATGGAGGCTAATCCTAACCCTAATTCCCTTAAATTTGTAGCCAATTATATGCTGGTGGAAGAGGGTGCCAGCTATGACTTCCCGGACCCGAAAAGCGCCCAAGAGGCACCCCTGGCTTTGGAGCTGTTCAAATTCGATTATGTAGAGCGCGTATTCTATATGAGCAACTTCGTAACAGTTACCAAAAATTCAGATATTGAGTGGGTGGAGATACAGGATGAGATCCGGCAGTTAATTACCCGTTATCTTCAAGAAGAAAAACCTCTATTGAATGCCAATACTGAAGCTACAGATGAGTCGAAAGACATCGACTTACCTGATCTTGAAAATAAGATCAAGAATATTTTGGACGAATATGTTAAACCTGCGGTAGAAATGGATGGAGGGGCCATTCAATTTCATTCTTTTGAAAATGGAGTGGTGAAATTGTTACTACAGGGTGCATGTAGTGGCTGTCCATCCTCAACAATAACCTTAAAATCAGGAATTGAAAACTTGCTAAAGAGCATGGTACCGGAAGTGGAAGAGGTTATTGCAGAAGGTGTGTAGCTAGTGACACGACACTAGCCTTCTTTGTTCTGCTTGTCCATTTTCCCGGCTGTCCAGGATGCCAGAATAGAACCAATAATAACCAACACATAACCGGGAATATCCAAATTCCCCGGATTGGTGAAATCTAAGGCATCCATTTCCCTTAGAATTTCCACTACTACCAGTACTGTACCGATAAAAGCAACACCTACGGCTGTATTATGTAACCTTTGATACTTCAAGATCAGCTAAAAAAGTGTATTAAAGCTAACAAAATTTTCATTACTTGTTGCATTGTGGTCAGTGGAGTAGGGAAGTACAGCAACAGCATGCAGCAAGACCGGACTCAACCGGAACACTTGTTGCTCCACACTTCGTGCTGCAGGATTCTTTTCCTTAGAAACTGCTCGGTAAAAAACATTTTCGTATTTTCACACCTCATTAATTTAAATTAAGGCGTGGGCTATGGAATCTTTATCGTTGGATGGTCTGATTAGCTTTTCCTCATTGGTTCTGATGGAAATTGTGCTGGGAGTAGACAATATTATATTTATTTCAATCTTAACCGGTCGACTCCCTTCACATCAACAGGAAAAGGCCAGATTTGTGGGAATAAGCCTGGCCTTACTTATCCGAATTGCCCTACTGTTTCTGCTTACCTGGTTAATCGGATTGAATAAAACCCTTTTCGCAATTTTCCATTTGGAGATAACCGGTAGGGACTTGATCCTTATTGCAGGAGGATTGTTCCTGATATATAAGAGTACTACGGAAGTACATCAAAAACTAGAGGGTCAGGAGGTAACCTATAAAAGCAAAGGAGCTTTGACTTTTAACGCAGCTATCGTACAAATTATTCTACTGGACATAGTGTTCTCATTTGATTCCATACTTACCGCCATTGGGTTGGTTCAGAGTTTAACTATTATGGT
>QIEB01000544.1 GCA_003229495.1 Flammeovirgaceae bacterium | reverse complement strand
CTGAGGTGGGCCTTACCTCGTCCATTCAGACCAGCCACCGCCAGATTTACCCGGTCATTAGCACCAAGAATATTCGAATAGCTTTTAGCAGATATCGAATATGTGAGACCGGCACCCGCTATTGCGGTATTCCTAATAAAAGTTCTACGTGTGGTATTTTTCATGGTTGGTGATTTTGTAGTTTAGAACTCCCGGATCTTAATGCTGCGAAAATGTACGGCATTTCCATGATCCTGCAATAATATATGTCCCTGAGGCCATTGGCCGAAATCTTCCCATTTTTGGTATTTACTGTATGCTACCAGAGCCTTGAACATGGGTGAATATCGGTCATATTCCACAGTCTTCTCATTATTCAACCAATGTGACACTTTTCCATTTTTAGATTTGATGCCTGCCTTGTTCCATTGACCAATGCCCTTGAATTGTTTACCTCTGCCGGCAACAGACAGATTTTCCGGTGCAATCATATCGTATAGGCCGGCCAATGTTCTGTTTTTACTTACTCCTTGTTGAGCGTCTGGATGGGCTTTATCGTCCAACAACTGATATTCGCAGCCTATGGCTGATCCAGCTCCCAAATTCAAGGTTGGCTGGACAAAATATTTGATTCCGCTGTTGGCTCCTTCTGTTAACATGAATTCTAACTCGAGTTCGAAATCAGAAAATTGTTGGCTGGTAATTATATCACCGGGACCCGTTGACTCCCCTCCATCCGTGGCTTCAATAGTAAGGAGTCCGTCTTCCATATTCCAGCCACTTTCCGGAAAATCAGTCCCCTTGGCGCTGCGCCATCCCTCTGAAGATTTTCCATCCCAGAGCAATCGCCAACCGGTGCGTGTTTCATGCTCAGAAAGCTTATTAATTAAATAGCTAAATTCCGGAACTTCCGGGTCCTGTGGTGTTCGATAACCATCCAAGTCATCAGTAAGTATCCGTATATTCCGCCATTTTACATGTTTCCCTATTTGTTCTGGCTTATTTACGCTGTGCACCTGTAGGCCTATAAACCCTGTAGCCGTAAGATCATCAGTCAAGTTGGCACACTGAATACCGTTGATCCAGGTGCTTATGGAGCTTCCAATAGCTTCAATTCTCATCTTATTCCATTGACCATTCAAAAATGCCTTACTACCTTTTGGGTTCCTGGCTAGTGGATACAACCAAAATCTTCTGGCTTCATCATAAATACCACCTGAGTAGGCCCGGGGGCTTGGGTCAAGCTCCACCTGGTAACCATGGACCCTTCCGTCCATATACTCCTGAATGCTGTGGCTTCTTATCTGGACACCTGAATTAAATGATGGATCCAGCCAAACTTCTAACTCTAAGATAAAGTCCCCGTAGTCTTTAGTGGTAGTTAAAAAACTATTTGGAGTATCCGGAACGGTGGTCCCTACAATAGCGCCCGAAACCAGTTCATATGAGGCTTTCCCGCCTAGCTGTTTCCATCCCTTCAAGTCCTGGTCGGGCATTAGTGATTGCCAGTTTTGTGCGTTACATATCACAAAACTAAGCGTCAGCAATACCATAAAAATTCCAGAAAGAAAGTGGTTTGGGTGATTGTTAAAGTGCATGATGCTAATTGATGAATTAGTAAGCAGTTCCCATCAGGGCTTAATATTGTTGTTGTTCGCTGTTTATAATAGCTTTTCAATTTAACCGTAGACTGCTTAGCAACCAAATTTGACCAGTTAAAATCCTGAATTCCTTTCAACCGGTTTATGCACTACCAAGTCTAATGAATAATTTGGGTTCAAAATTTGAATTAATAATATACTCAAGTCCGACCGGAGAAAATATCAGGGACCATATCCATTGCGGCCTGCATAGCCTCATCATTATAAACAATCCGTTCACCCAGATCACCCAGGCAAGCCACCAGAAATTCGGTAGGAATATTACCCACCAATTTATCTTCGGCCATTGGACATCCACCATACCCCTTCAAAGCGCCATCAAATCTACGGCACCCAGCCTGGTACGCAGCAACAATTTTCTCTTGAACACTTGATGGATGTGAATGCAAATGTGCCCCAAATTCAACCTTTGGAAAAGCGGGAATTAATGAATTAAAAAGATAGGTGATGTTTTGTGGATCACTAACTCCAATGGTATCGGCTAGTGATATTATACAAATTCCCATATCCGCCAGCCTTTCAACAAATGATGTTACGATACCTTCATGGTACGGATCGTCATAGGGATTTCCAAAACTCATCGATAGATAGGTTACCAGTTGCATATGGCTGTTTATACACAAATTTTGAATTTCGCCCACTGTCACCAAAGCCTGTTCAATAGTTCGGTTGGTGTTTCTCTTTTGAAAAGTCTCCGACAATGAAAGTGGAAACCCCAAATAGTGTATACCGCCAGCTGAAGCAGCCTCTTGCGCACCCCGTAGGTTAGCTACGATGGTCAGTAACTTGGATTGTGAACCGCTTAACTGAAGGCCACTTAGTACCTCTGCGGTATCCCGCATTTGGGGTATTGATTTTGGACTCACAAAACTCCCGAAATCAATGGTGTCAAATCCCACTTTTAGCAATTGATTGATATAGGCGATCTTACTTTTAGTGGGAATGAACCCGGCTAACCCTTGCATTGCATCCCTGGGACATTCTATGATCTTCATACAAGTAAATTATGAATTTCTAATTTTTCCTAATTCCTAATTCTTTGGCTGTAGCCAAAGTTAATTGAGTTTTTCTTATCTTTCTACAGCAAAACCCTCCATTTTATTATGAAAATATTAATATCAACCGCGGCTCTTATTATACTATCAATTCTTGTGTGGAGCATGACGGAAACTACCAGCACTGAAGATCTGAATGCGACTGGTCAATCACCGATGAGCAAGGCGGCATTGGATTTAATCCAAACTTTGGATCAGGATCAGCAAAAACAGGCAACCTTACCATTCGATCATAAAGAACGGTCCTACTGGCATTTCACTCCATCACCACATCGCGGTCTGACCTGGGAAGCAATGAATAGCAATCAACGGCAAGCTTTGACGCGATTGTTAGCCACAGGATTAAGCAAAAAAGGTCTTGGCTTAACCAAGGAAATCATGGCCCTTGAGGGGGTACTAAAAGATATTGAGGGCCGTAAGGCAGATGATCGGTACCGGCACCCTGAGCTTTACTATTTCATGCTGTTTGGACAGCCCGGTGATGAGCCCTGGGGATGGAGATTCGAAGGACATCATGTATCTCTAAATTACACTTCCGTATCCAATAGCGTATCCGTGACGCCCGCATTCATGGGAGCCAACCCCGCGGAGGTACCTCACGGGCCTGAGAAAGGGAAGCGGGTGCTGGCCAAGGAGGAGGATATGGCACGACAACTGCTGGCATCCTTTAGACAAGACCAGTTAAAACAAGTGGTGATAGCCGGGAAAGCACCTGATGAGATTGTCACTGGAATGGAAAGAAAAGCCATGCTTGATAAGCGAGAGGGCCTGAAGTATCAGCAAATGGA
>QIEB01000416.1 GCA_003229495.1 Flammeovirgaceae bacterium | reverse complement strand
ACCCTTTCCGAATCCTTCCAATAGTGGTTTAATGCCTCAGCATGGTGCGAGATACAATATCCACAGTAGTTGGCAGCACTTACTACTACTGCCATCATTTCGCGATGGGCCCGGGTCAACGGAGACCGCCCAAACATAATACCCATATACAGATCCATATGGTGGACTATGCTGTCAGGGTTCAGGCTTTGAATCTGGTGAACTGCGGCTAGTTTTCCCCTTTTCTTTATAAGGTCCTCATAGATTTCCTTTAGTTTTCCCTCTGCCTCCTGATAAGGAATTACTTTTATGTATGCCATGATTTCTGTTTTGTTATAAAATTATCCTCATTTTTGAGTTAATTCCGACCTTACCGTTAATTATTATGTCAGGATTCCGCATTGAGTTCAAAAAAAAAGAAATGTCCCTGATGCAGGACCAGGAATTCCTTTTGTCCAAAATAGAAATTGGGGAAAAGATTGAAGAGCTGATGGGGATAGTGGAACAAAAGCTTTATCCCATTATTAAGGGCTATAGTTATCCCAAAGAAGTACTTACGAAATCCGGCAAGATCAGCAAAGGAGAAAATTATCGAGGACTCCCTTACTATATACTGGACTTCCCTCGCAAGTTCGGAAAAGAGGGAGTATTTGCATTTCGTACTATGTTTTGGTGGGGCAATTTTTTTAGCGCCACACTTCATCTAGGTGGGAGATATCTTAAAAATCGACGAGAGACTTTGTTGACAAACCTGGAAAACATCAGATCATCAGAAGTTTATATTTGTGTTCATAGCACAGCTTGGGAATACCACTATGGTGAGGACAACTACCTGCCTGCCAAACAACTTAAGGCCAGCCAACTGCAATCCATAATTACCACAATGCCCTTTGTGAAGATCAGTTACCGTTGGCCGCTGGATAAATATTTTGAACTTCCAGATCTTGTATTGTCTGCTTTCCGCCAGGTACAGGGTTGGATGGTCGAGCAATAAAAATCACCTCCGTTTGTCAAACCTGGACAATACTTGTTTAAGTCATTGCGGGTAAATCACAGGTGTAAACAACTTAAATTTTGCTGATGCTGTTAAAATAAGTAATTTTCACCATGCAGTTAGTACAAAACTTTTTCAGATCATTTTTTTCATTTCCATCAACCCTGGTCTTTCTGGCTCTAGGCATGCTGCAATGCAGTAGTGACGATGAACAAACTGCCCTTGACGCAGATTTCATGGCGGATGCAACCACCGTTCCCGCCGGCAGTATAGTGACTTTTACTGATCAAACTATCGGGGAACCTAACCTTCGAACCTGGAACTTCCCCGGAGGGACCCCGACAACTTTCAATGGACCGACGCCTGAAATTACCTACAGCGACCCTGGAGTTTATGATGTGATTTTAACAGTACTTACCGCCGTGGACACCGACACCGAAACCAAAGAAGGATACATAACCGTCATCTTCATATCGGACTTTTCAGCAGACAAAACTGTGATTGAGGCCGGTGAAACGGTGTTCTTTACTGATCTATCAAAGGGTACACCCACTAGCTGGAATTGGAGCTTCCCGGGAGGCAATCCGGAAACTTCCGATTTGATGGACGTGGCAGTCACTTATTCAACTGCCGGAGTTTACGATGTAACCCTGGAATCTTCCGATGGAATCAATACCACCACAGAAACTAAAACTGCATATATTACTGTAGAATAAGGAATTTGCGGGTCAACGAGAATTCTTGAAAAACGACCCGCTTATTTCACCGAATAGTAAATTGTTTAATCGTACACCTTGTAGCCAAAGACTATCTACGTTATTTCCCAATTGATAGCGAATATCAGCCTCATCCATGATGTTGGTGATGTTTTCCTCAAATAAGATCCGGCCGCTATAGTCGAGTATATTGTCCTCCGTGGCCATCAGTTCATAGGTCCCTTCCTGGATCCCGTTGGTAATAGTAACAGTATCCTGATCAAAGCCGTTGGTTACAAAAAAAGCATACTGAATCTTGAACCGATTGTCTTCTGAAAACTGCAATTGAACCGATGGTATAGAATCCATTAATGGATTCATTGAACTTATTCTTTTGCCATTGTCCCATAAGTAAAATCCTTTGTCAACCTGCCATTGTCCTTCTAAAGCTTCATTGGGTGTAAAGGTAACAGAGGCATCGTCATCCAGACAGGATGTTAAGAATAGCAAGCAAAGCAATGCAGTCAGCGCTTTCATACCCCAAATCTAGTGAATTCTGGGTTGTCCCAGTCCTTCCTACTTAGGAATTGATACGGGATACTTGTCCATAATCGCTCTGGCCACCTTTCTAATACGGTCTTCCCGATTCTTGGTCTTTTCGTTAATGGTCCCGGAAGCAACTCCTTGCCAAACAAGTTTTTTGGTCTCAGTATCGAATACATCTACCACCAGGGTTCCAACCAAATAATCATACTCCTGGTACCGGGTAGTGGACATGCCGCCACCCCATCCCCACCCTGGGTATGCGCGTCCGTATCCATGACCATAACCCATTCCCCCCATACCACCGTAATAATCTGTATAAGCAGTAGTACCGGTTTTCTGATCGACAACTATGAACAATGATACCGCGGCATCAGCCTCGCTTTGATCAACAAACGTAATCCCTCTTTTAGAAAATTCATTAGCGAAGGCTTCCTCAATTCTTCGTTTATCCAGGTCGTTTACGATCTGGCCACTTTCTTTGGACCATCCTAGATAATGGAAGTCCTGGTATTTGGAGAAGTCAGCCTCCTTGTCATAATCGGTGTGAATCTTAGTACTTGAACAACTATATAGTGCAACGGAAAGGAACAATGTTATAAATATTCTTGGTATCATAGGTCTAATGTTTAAATCGGGTCACAATATATTAAAACAAACTGAAAAGATGAAACACAAAAGAGGACTATCCTGCTCCCAGATGAATCCGGAATGTCAGGGCATTCTTTGAAATCAGGAAGCATATTATTCCTATATTTAATAAACAACCCACAGCACCATGGAAAGACGATCATTCCTCAGCAAGAGCCTGGCCCTTAGTATGGTGCCTCCGTCCTTTGAGACCCGCCAAAAGATAAACAACTCAGAAGAAGTAGTGGTAGAAAAATATCAACCCGGGCGACCACATAAAGGAAAAGTACTGGCAGCCATACAACCGCATTCGGATGACGTGCCAATTTTTGCCGGAGGAACGGTGGCAAAATTGATAAAAGAAGGATATACTGGATATTTAATCCGGACCAGTAATGATGACCACGCCGGCAGCGGGAATACCGTGGGAGCGGTGATTCATAATAATGAAAATGACAACTTCGAAGTGGCCAATGCCCTGGGATTAACCAAGGTGTACGACCTGGGATATCGCAATCATCGGATGGACAATATCAGCATTCAGGAACTGAGGGGTCGCTTGATCTTCTTGTTCAGAATGCTCAAAGTGGATACCATCATCACCTACGACCCCTGGGGACATTATGAGGAGAACCCAGATCACTATGTGAC
>QIEB01000560.1 GCA_003229495.1 Flammeovirgaceae bacterium | reverse complement strand
GCTCCAAAGGGTTTCCTATCGTTAGTACTACCGATCAACTTGCCATTGAAATAGGTCTGATCGAAATCATCAATTTTTCCCAATAGCAATACCAATGGCTCTTTAACTTGTTCTTCTGTGAACCGAATGGTTCTGCGATACCATCCGTATCCATCATACCTTCTGTAACCCTGATTTTCCCATGGGCTGGGCACGGTAATGGGATCCCAATCTTCATCATTGTAGTAGCGGTTTTTCCACTGGCTGTTGTCGCCTTTTCTGAAGGACCATACACCTTCCAGGCCTATGGTCAAATTGGGAACCCCTTCAGTGGTATAGAGCCCGATGTCGCCTGAAACGATCCCCCCCTCGCCATATTTGTCAAAGACTCTTACTGATATAAGGTTATTGCCATCGAAGTTAATAAATCCATTAGGGATCGGATATCTCCTGAAGGCACGACTCGCAGTGGAAAACTTGGGCGGGAAAGATCCGGAGATACCTACCAGGTTGCCGTTGACATACACTTCATCGGCATCATCTATATATCCCAGAAACAGGAATATAGGTTGGTCCTTTGGAAGGTAAGTTCCATTGAATATTTTGCGATACCATGCGAAACCATCATAACCATGGTATCCTTCATTTTCCCATATTGCCGGTACCGGTATGGTTTCCCATTGATGATCCTCATAGTCAGGATCTGCCCATTTTAGGTTATCGCCTATTGAGAACTTCCAACGCCCTTCAAGGCTGATTAATAATTCCCAGTCGTCGGCTAAAACATTTTGGGTCAATAAACATTGGATAACGATTATGACCTTAACAAAGGCTTTTGATGTGCTGTGTAATGTCATTAAGGTAGATTCCTATATAAAACATGCCCTCAACAGAGTAAGGGCATGCCTAATCAAACTAAATTCACGTATCCAGTGAATTTTTTAACCTCATATTTATGTTCGAACGTTTGTTCAAAGGTAAAAAAGTGGCTTTTCTCATTTGTCATTTCAGAGTAATAATATGTCATAAGATGTCATCGCATTGAAAAAGGCCCGGAAAACTGACATTCCCCGGGCCATTACTCCATTTACAACTTTATCAATTTGCTTTGAACAACCTTATCTTTGTGAATTAATACCAGCTCCACGGTTCTGGACCTGGTGGCTTTAAGGTCAAATATCCTGCCTACGTTTCCGCTTTGCTGGAAACTTTCCTGAAACAATAAATTGCCTCCTTCATCGTAAATCCACAGTTTAAAATCCTTAAACTCCGGGCCCACTACCATCATCTTAAACTTACTTTCATTTAATGACGTAACCATCAATTTGGCATTACCCGGGTATATCGGCGCTTCATGATTGATTTTATGTTCTATTGTTTCATCTGCCACCCGGACCTCAAACCGGTATTTCCCATACGGAAGTCCGGTGATGTTATAAGGCTTTTTTATTCCCGTTTTGCTTCTTATAAACCTCCCGGTCCTTTTCATTATAAATTCGCACATATAGGTTTGCCGGGGTCTTACCGTAGTAGGTTAACTGTATTTTCCCCTGGTCAAGCTCTTTTAGAGTAACCAGCGTTTCCAGTGAGTTGTTTTCCTTGGCCAGCATGGGAATCGTTGCTCCCAATATGAGGGCCGTCATGAGTACTTTTGTTAAAACTTTCATTTTTGGTTCGATTTGATTTATTACTTGATTTATATAATCAACGGTCCTAAACCGAATCGTTTGTCATGGTCCGGTAAACAACTGTAACCATGTGTCACCAAAACGTAAAAGGATATAATTTGTGGGTGGAATCTCTATCAGGAGGGCTCTAGCATTTTATAGCCCACGCCGTGTACCGTCAGTATTATCTGAGGGTCTTCAGGATTTTGTTCGACTTTCTGTCGTAGCTTCAAAATAAAATTGTCAACCGTTCGGGTAGTTGGTTGTTCATGGTACCCCCATATATCCTCAAGAAGCTGATAGCGGCTGACAGTATGGTTGCGGTGCTCCCACAAATACTTTAGTATCTCAAATTCCTTATGTGACATCCGAACCTGTTCTTGATCAACATTGGCACTGTAGGATGAAAAATTGACAGTCATTTTGCCGATAGAGGCCTCCACTGGTTCCTTTTTGGCATTGGGGCCACGGCGTAGTACCGCCTTGATTCTGGCCAAAAGCTCTCTAAGTCCGAAGGGTTTGGTAATGTAGTCATCAGCTCCAAGCTCCAGTCCCAGCACTTTGTCTATTTCCTCGCCTTTTGCAGTTAACAGGATTATTGGTGTTTGTATACCTCGTTCCCTGGCTATCCGGCATACATCAAACCCTGAAAGCTCCGGAAGCATTACGTCCAGTAATACCAGATGGTATTGATTACTTTCAATGGCTGCCAGTCCCTGACTTCCATCGGTGGCAACAGCAACTTTATATCCCTCAAATTCGAGATTATCCTTCAACCCCAGCCGCATATTGGGCTCGTCCTCAACGATCAGTATTTGTTTCATACCTTATTCTATCAATTATTTCTTGGCACAGGGAAAACCAGTTTAAAACAACTTCCTTCTTCGGTCTGACTTTCAACGCTCACTGAACCTCCATGAGCCTCCATAATGCGCCAGACCAATGTCAAACCCAAGCCGGTTCCTTTAGTGTTGTGTACTTCCCCGGTTGGAACCCGGTAGAATTTATCAAAAATGGATTTTTGGTCCTCTACACTGATACCCAGCCCATAATCCCGGACTTCAATAAATACTCCATTGGCATCCTCCCCCAATCGTATACCGATTTCTTTAGATCCATTGCTGTATTTAATGGCATTGTCCAATAGATTAATAAGCGCCTCTGAAACTGCGTTTTTGTCAGCTTGAATGGAGGGAAGGTTTTCATAGGGCAAATATTTACAGGTAAACCCCTGTGATTTCAAGTGATAATCATAAGTCTTCAAGATACCTTCTACCACTTTTGCGAGATTGGTGGGTTTTAAATCATATTTGGCCTTTCCAGCTTCCATTTTACTGAAGCTTAGAATTTTATTCACAATAGAAGCCAATCTGTTGGCTTCGTGACGAATAATTGAATAGTACTCTTTCTTTTTGTTTTCTCCGCCCACCCTGTCCATTTCCAGGGTTTCTGCAAACATACTGATTAAGGCCAAAGGGGTACGGATCTCGTGTGACACATTACTAACAAAATCCGACTTAATTTGTGCCAATTGGATTTCCCTTTTGATATTACGGTATATCAGCCACAATCCGACCAGCAAGATAGAATCAACACCCAGAAGGATCAAAAGATTATTTACCGTCCGCTCTTTGGCCAGATCCTGTATTGTTTCACCTTTCAGTACGATTCCCAGAGAATAGTCCGGCAATAACCACAAAGGCCTTTTGTGAGGCACTTTCCCTTTAATACTATCCAGAACGGCAATTTGGACATTGTTTGCATCATCATAAGCTGATATTATGAAATTCTCTTGAGCAATTGATTGGATTTTTTGAGCCAGTGTCCTGGTAATAAATAATCCCGGATCCAATACCAACAAGCACACCTGATAGCGAATTCCTTCTTCCAACAAGAATATCAGCGCGCTTTGATTGGACAGACTTCCTTCAACTTTCAAACGACCAAGCGGTTGTTTCTTTGCATAGCCTCCTTTTTGAAAAGTCCTCAATCGCACCAGGTCCTCTTCTTTTGACACCAGACTATCTTTTAACAACGCATGTACCTCAGAATTCTCCTGCTCATCCAACGATAATAGGCGAGTATTGTGCAAAGTGGAATCGCTCCATAATATATAGCGCACCGCCTCATTTTCCAGTAGGAACTCCTCCATTCTTTCATCTGTATAAAGGGAATCCCTTTCTGCTTCACTAATGTCCCTGGCCCAGGCATCCACCAGATCCTGAGAGTACTGGTTTACGGAGAATAATATGGCTTCTAACTGTTTGTCATATATCTCAGTAATTACCTTTTCATTTTCGTTGAGGGTACTTATTTGGTAAACGGTAAAAATTAACAGTGGCAATAGAAAAACCGCAAGCAGAATAAACAATATTTTGTTTATTGGCTTCTTTGCCATAATCAGGATGCTTTAACAGAATAGAGCTTTGTTATACTGATCTAGTGTACGTAGAAGGAAAGCCCAGGTTTACCATTAGATTTAAAAGCCTTCCTTTATGATTGTGAAATTGGGATTCCCATAAGAGTCTCCAAAGCTTCAAGGGTTAATGGTTTTTGAATGAAATTGATAACGTTTGGATATTCCTTGGCTTGATTAATATCATTTTCATCGCCGGTCGAGGACAACATTACCACTTTGCATTTATTCTTGTTAACGGTCCCCGAGATCTGTTCTAGCTTAAACAGAAATTCATGCCCGTTCAACAATGGCATATTGATATCCAGAAATATAATATCTGGCAATTTGTTAGGGCTCCCAAGGTGCTCTTCCAAATAACTTAAAGCGCCAATTCCCGAGCTCTGTACCTCAATATGTTTTGCAAACTTTTTTTGCTCCAAGATCCGTCGGTTGATAAAATTATAAGTATCGTTGTCATCAACCAACATTACCAGATCAAAGGTATTACTCCTTATTGTTGACATTTATGCCTAGGTGACTTCCAATTGAACAATAAATTAATTGATATTTTTAGACCTGAGCAAATAAATTACATTAAACTTCCGACCGTTTGGATTGAGCCTATATTAAGTTGAATAATTTCGTTAGTTATTGGTTATTATGCCGCCATCATTCCACTTTTAGGAACTTTTTCATATTAGTCAGATGCACATTCAATGCTGCCTGCCAGCTAGTCTGACTGTCCCAGGTATTACCCAGGTATATGTCCCCGGAGATCAAATGCTTTATATAGAATTTGTAAACCAGCTTGGTAGCTTGGTAGGACTAGCTGCCGGCTCGATATAATCCAGCAACATTTTCAAGGTAGATTCTTCTGCGTTCAAGAATCGCAAAACATACTGGAAACCAGCTTTCTTCATTAAGTTTTCTGTTAGATCAGAGCCGACCATTTCATAGCTAAAAGGATACTGCCTCTGCATGATGGATTCAAGCTCAATATCCTTTGCGTTTTCCATATCATCAGGATCCTTACCAAGGAACAAAGGAACCGCCAGTTTATCCAATTTCAAATCTGGCTGAAACGATTCAAAGCGATTTTTTAGAAAAATCTCTGTATCCACGAAAAACTCCGGTGATTCGGCAATCAGAAAGTTAGCAACGTCCAACCCGGTCCGTCTAACGATAGAAGCCAGGGTTTCAATGGCACCTTCCAATGAGTTACTACTGGTATGCCACGCGGGGCGGTCGATTGCCAGTAACCCAGGATTGTCACCAATGGGAATGATATAGATTTGAACATTCCCGTTGCCTATTGACAAAAGAATAACTTGATTAATTTCCCTGTCCTTTATTACTTCCAAATATGACCTTGTGGCATCAAACCCTGCA
>QIEB01000069.1 GCA_003229495.1 Flammeovirgaceae bacterium | reverse complement strand
GATCCTCTTGTACTTCAAACTTAAAGTAAAGAAAGTCATGGTCGTAGAGGGCACGGAATATAGTGTTAGCAGGGATCTGTTGCCATGGAGACACGAAATTATTTAGCAATTTGGCATGGGTCCAGTCGATATCATCTAAATCGATGGGTGAACTCCCCCTTTGCTCCATCCGATTCACGTGATATATCGCTTCCATTGGCTTCTGACAACTTTGAAGCACCCATATTAAGAGCGCCAGCATCACCAAGTTGAAAATTTTCAAGATATTCTATCCGGTTTGGTCAATCCCTTATTCTTATCATAGAAACAGCTATTCCCCCTTCTGAGCTATAATAATATATTGGTAGTCTAACAGTTCGGTATTTACCTCAAAGCTTTCAAAGCCCGATTGTTCTAACTCATCCAGCACTTGATCTTTGGAGATACGCATCTTAACGGGTGGACCGGGGACGGCTTCGTCAAATTCCTCTTTTTTAAAGTCTACAATCATTAATACACCGTCAGGGACAAGACCTTCAAGGACTTCCGCAAAATAGGACACCCTGCCTTCAATATGATGGTAGGTATTAACGATGATCACAGCATCAGCCGTTTCCACTGATAGGTCCGGTGAGTCGTATGGGACTTTCTTTAAAGTAATTTGGTCATCACTGAAGTTCAGTTCCTTTTTCTTGACCGCGATAAAGTTTTGAAAATCGTCATCAACATCAGCGGCGACCACCCTTGCTCCTTTTTCTGCCAACCTAAAAGTGAAATAACCACTCCCAGCGCCAATATCAACCACCGTCTTCCCTACAATATCTCCTAACAGTGCTATTACTTCCTCTGGTTTTTGCCAATCATCTCTGGATGGGTCTTCAAAAGTTTGGGCGAGTTCCTCAACGGAGCGCTGATGCATGTGTTCATTGGCTTGGTTGTGATCCTTATGTTGGTGTTGGCTAAATGCGGATAACATTAAGATACAGGCGGTGATGGTAAGAAAGATTGGTTTCATGGAGTTAGAATATAATTTGAAATTACTCAAATTTCAGCGGTAACTTACTGAATACTGAATTTTAGTGAATACAATTCCGTATTTTGAACCATGACCAATACCGCTGTTAGGGCAGGTTCAACTTACTGAGAAGAAAGAGATACCTTTCAATCTATTGAGAAGTGGGATATATAGCGAACATACGGTATCCATAAACAGCTACAAATAAAAAACAATAAAAAACAGGCAAATGGCAGGATGAAAGAGAAGTTTACTTCCGGCACTCCTAAGATCAAAACATCGGTATATCCTTTTCCGCCAATATCTAATATGAGTCCCTGCAAAACAGGCATCAAGGCGCCTCCCACAATAGCCATCACTAAACCAGCAGCACCGTACTCGATGTCATTGCCCACCCCTTCCAAAGCAATTCCATATATAGTGGAGAACATCAAAGACATGCAAAAGGATATGGATACCAGACTGTATAGCCCATACATACCTTGAATAAAAATGGCGCCCAATGTGCAAATCATAGCAGCAATGGCCAATATCATAAGCAATTTGGCGGAGTTTACATATTTCAATAAAAATGTACAGGCAAATCGCCCCACAAGAAATATTCCCAAAGCCCAATAAGCATAGTTGACTGCGTCCTGGTTATTGATACCCAACGTCTCTGCGTATTGATAGATATAGGTCCAGACCATGATTTGAGCTCCTACGTAAAATACCTGGGCCGCCACTCCTTCCCGGTAGCGGGGAATACGGGATAGTCTTTTGAGGGAACTCCAAATATGCACTTTACCATTAGTCTGATTATTCTTTGGCATTTTAACCATGGCGATCAACACGAACATCAAAATAATGAATAAACCGAGTGCCACATAAGGGTCTCTGATGACCATCAGGTCAGCAGTACGTATGACAGCTTTTGCCGACTCTGAAAGAGTGTCGTAAATAGGATTCCCATTGGAATCAAGGTTGTCAGATTGCAATGCGCCCAGTACGAAAGTTTGTGCCACAAATAATCCCGATATTGCCCCCATCGGATTAAATGATTGAGCCAGATTAAGCCTTTGAATGGCCGTTTCCGGGGCTCCCATGGCTAGAATATACGGATTCGCAGTAGTTTCCAAAAATGCCAGTCCAAAAGTCAGAATATACAGGGCCAGCAAGAAAAAATAATACTCTTCAAAAGCGGTAGCAGGGTAAAAAAGCATGGCCCCGATAGCATACAGGGCCAGACCAATCAAAACACCCACCTTATAGGAATATTTGTTCACAAAAACGGCCGCTGGCAAAGCCATGGTAAAATACCCGCCGTAAAAAGCCATCTGAACCAGCGAGGCCTGAAAGTTGTCCAGCTCCAGAATTTTCTTGAATGCCGAAACCATGGGGTTTGTAATATCGTTGGCGAACCCCCACAAGGCAAACAGTGAAGTGATCAAAATAAAGGGAATCAAAATTTTTGATTCGACCACCTTGGCTTTAGTACTCAATGAATCTCCTTTCCATATTCATTTTTGGATGCAAGTTTGGCTATCTGATACCAGATTGTTCAAAGTTTATAGACCCGCCTTATGTTCCTCACTTTGCAATATAGGCTTCGTCACCAAACTTAAAAATCTCGGATGGTATTCTGGCAATATGCATTAGGGAGTCCATTTCCTTCAAAACACCTGGATGTATCTCAGCGACATTGTGTTGTTCACCAATATCAGAGGAAAGATCGTATAGTTCCGGAACGGAATTTGGGTTTTTAAATACCTCATATCGCACTGCTTTAAATTGCCCTTTCCTTACCGCTTGACGCCCTCCCTTCTCATGGAATTCCCAGTACAAATACTCATGTTCTAACTGCTCATCCTTGCCCAACAGGGTAGGCAAAAAAGAAATACCGTCTAACCTGGGAATGGGCTGGTCAATTAAGTCTGCCAGGGTAGGCAATACGTCCCAAAAAGCACTCACATGATCGCTGACAGCTGGCTGGATGGTCTTTGGCCAGTAGGCAATCATGGGTACTCTAATTCCTCCTTCGTATAAGTCACGCTTATAACCCCTGAGGGGTCCATTGCTGTCGAAATAATCCGGGTCGGCCCCTCCTTCCAGGTGTGGGCCATTGTCGGAAGTAAATATGATCAGGGTATTTTCAGACAACCCCAGGTCTTCGATTTTCTGAACAATCTCGCCCACCTGCTGGTCCAACAGTTTTATCATTGCCGCAAAAGCCGCCCGGGGTTCGGACTGACTTTGATAGGGCCCTTGCCTAAAATTTTCTCCCTCATCTACTCCCTGATAGGGTTGTTCCTTTCCGAACTTTCCTCGAAACTCTTCCATATAGGCCTCGGGAGCAACCAATTCCGCATGTGGTATTATAGTTGGTACAAACAAAAAGAATGGTGTGTCTTGATTTTTTTCGATGAAAGCCAATGCCTGTTGGTGTATGAGCTGAGGAGCAAAAGCTCCGGTCTTGCTGCCTTGGTTGGCTTCAATAATGACACTGTCACCGTCATCCCACAGATGGTACGGATAGTAATTATGACCAAAACGTTGACAATTATATCCGTAGAACCTGTCAAAACCTTGATTCAGCGGGTCCCCGGTGGATCCTGGAAAGCCCAGTCCCCACTTACCAAAGGCTCCAGTGGCATAACCGGCTTTTTTAAAAATCTGAGCCAAATTGGTTAAGGTGTCGGGTAAAGGATATTGTCCTTCCGGACGTACCTCCTTGTTACCTCTTATTGGTGTATGGCCGGTATGTAAACCCGTGAACAGCACCGAACGCGATGGGGCACAGACCGTACTCCCTGAGTAATGATTGGTGAATCTCAATCCATCTCTGGCCAGAGCATCAATATTCGGGGTTTTAAATTTTGTCTGGCCGTAACAACTGAGATCTCCATATCCCGCATCATCGGCCAAAATATAGATGATATTGGGTAATTGAGTATTAGCTCTTGAATACTCTACTTTCCTATCAGTTTTAGCATTCTTACTATCACTGCCACAGCTGTACAACAGCAATATTCCTAAAGTAATAGGAACCAGAAGATTATAAGTAAATGTGTGATTCTTTTTCACCGTTTTATTGTCTTTACGCATAATACAAATTTAATAGCTACTTTAACCAATAAAATATTTCAGGATATGGGAAACTTATGAAAAGTATCAAGTTCATTCTTTGCTTATTGATGGCATGCTGCCAGCACCAACGCGATTCTTCATCAATCACCCGCTATGACGAAGAACTCCTGGGTGATTTGTTAATGAAATTAGACCAACCACAGCAGGCCTTAATAGCTTATGAGTTGAATTTGAAGCTACGTCCGAACAGATTTAATGGTTTACATGGTGCCGCCAAAGCAGCACGGCTGTCCGGAGACCATGTCAAGGCCACGTCTTACTATCAAATCCTTATTGAAGTGGCCAGACCAATAGCAAACGAAAGATCGGAGTTGCTGGAAGCCAGGGACTATCTGGCACCAAAATCTTAATTAGCACCCATAAAAAAAAGCCATTGTAGTAAAATGGCTTTTTTTTAAAATGGTAAAAGGAAGACTTTATTCTATTATTTCCACTCTTACTGCGTTCAACCCTTTGCGTCCTTGCTCTAAGTCAAATTTTACTTTGTCGTTTTCACGGATGTCATCAATAAGTCCACTTTCGTGTACAAAAACATCTTCACTTGAATCCGACGGTTTAATAAAACCAAAACCTTTGGTATTATTAA
>QIEB01000204.1 GCA_003229495.1 Flammeovirgaceae bacterium | reverse complement strand
AAAATATAATATCTGTCCTGATGCCCGCTCTGCACCCAGGTTCATTTGTATGGCCCTGTTCCGGTGTTCGGTGCTGAGAATTATGACCCCCGCCTTTGCAGCCATTTCTCTGGTCCGGTCCTCACTGTTGCTATCCACCACTATAATTTCCGTTACCAGAGGGAATGAAGGATCTTGCTGAAGCTGTGTTATCAACTTTTCAATTCGTTCCTCCTCATTGAGGGTGGGAATAATAATACTAATCAACATGTCTCCTTTATGGAGTTTGTACATCGAGGTTTTCCAGTTCAATTTTTGATAGCATTTTCAACGAACCTTGGTTATACTCCTCATCGTAATCCTCCAATTTAATACTACCATCAACTTCCTGGTAATTCTTATAGTCCGCAAATCGAATCCCACCAACTGTCCTAACATTGAAAGGAGCTCTGAATCTCTTTCCTCCACCGTCTGTATAGTACAGGTAGGCTAAATAATCCATGGTAAAGTTTTTGGAATGGACCCAATATACAAACTCATCACTGTAGTCATCACCACCTTCTTCCTGATCGAAGGTTATTAGGATCTTGTGGTAAACTTCATTTTTGATCACCCCTGTACCCAAATAGGATTTGTTAACCGCCGGATCGTTAAGCCGGTAGGGAAGTAGAGCAAAGTAGGCCACCGAATTAACCGACCGGGCATAGGCGGCCGCTTTTTTCACGGTATCGGTAATATCATGATCGTTAAGAAATCGCTTAAAGCCATGGTTGGTTAAGACATCCTTTATTTGTCCTGCACTGTCGGAAAAATGGCGTTCATACTGAAATGAACCATTTTGATGAAGCAATACATAGTGACGTCCCCTGAAGTCAAAATTTACAAGAATATTTTCATAACCATCACCCCCATGATTCTGAATGGCCTTATCAATTATTTTCTGGGGATCGTTTCCTGAGCTGCAAGCACCCATTAGGACCCCCAGGGTTAGTGTTATAATTCTTAGCTTCATCATTTTATTGAACAAAATATAGACCAGTTGAATTCCATATAGCTGAAGCTATAAATCTCAAAAAACAAAAAACAAAAAACAAATAAGCACCAATGAACAATTTCAAGAACCACGCCTGCAAAAAATGCTCTTTGGATTTTGAATATTGAGGTTTGGAGTTTATTTGTTTTTTAGTGTGTGTTATTTGGTACTCAGCTATTTCTGCGCCAGCAAATCCACCGACTGAACCAGTCCAATAAACTCCCTGCGATATCCCTGGTGGTCAGGTCCTTGTGCTCCGCGCGCCCACTTCTCTACCAATGCATAAGTGGCAGTACCCTTGAACTCTGATTCCCTCAAAAGCATTCCAAAAGAAGCTACAGCGGCACTCCATCGAAAATTATCTGAGGTCCCGGACAACCTTATTGACTCACTGACAACGGTCCTGGTAATTAATCTGCTGCTAGCGCCTTGTGGCTGTTTGTACCTAAGCTTTAAGGTCATTAACTCCGCAGAGTAACCAGCATCTGACCCATTCCTTTGTTTTTGATATTTTAAGGGATCTACACT
Organism: Flammeovirgaceae bacterium; assembly: GCA_003229495.1. Lineage (GTDB taxonomy): Bacteria > Bacteroidota > Bacteroidia > Cytophagales > Cyclobacteriaceae > SZUA-3. The sequence goes on along the minus strand of QIEB01000204.1, from coordinate 1,964 downwards.
TTTAAGATACGCTGAGTAGGATTTACTGTCATGAGGTATAATCTCATAAAGGGCAGTAACTGTATGACCGGATCCAAGTTCTCCAGCATCCTTTTTATCATCGTTAAAGTCCTCATCCCTTAGCCGGCGATTTTCATAGCCAATCAACCGGTAGCCCTTTACTTGGGCAGGATTGAATTCTATTTGTAATTTGACGTCCTTGGCTATAGTAAACAAAGTTCCCCCAAACTCATTTACCAGCACTTTTCTGGCCTCCATTATGTCGTCAATATAGGCGTAATTGCCATTGCCTTTATCTGCCAGGATCTCCATTTTAGAGTCTTTGTAGTTGCCCATGCCAAAACCAAGAACGGTCAGGAAAACACCTTTTTCTCTTTCATTTTCAATTAATCGCTCCATTTCAGCATTGCTGGAGGCGCCAATATTAAAGTCTCCATCCGTGGCCAGGATAACCCTGTTATTACCACCCTCCAGATATTGTTCTTGTGCTATCTTGTAGGCAAGTTTGATCCCTTCGCCACCAGCGGTGGAGCCACCGGCCTGTAATTGACCCAATGCAGCTAATATTATCTGTTTTTGGTTACCAGGGGTAGGTGTCAACACTACTCCTGCTGCTCCTGCATAGACCACTATTGAAACCTTATCCTGTGAGCGTAACTGATTAGTCAACAGTTTGAAAGCCGATTTGAGCAGGCCCAGTTTGTTTGGGCTATTCATGGAGCCCGATACGTCGATAAGAAATACCAAATTACTGGGAGGTAAATTATCTACTGGAATTCTACGCCCTTGTAAACCGATATGCAGCAATTGATGATCAGGGTTCCAGGGAGCAGAAGAAAGTTCAGTGTAAACTGAAAAAGGATCTTCACCTTCCGGTTCCGTATAATCATAGGTGAAATAATTCACAAATTCCTCTATTCGTACCGCGTCTTTTGGTGGCTTACGCCCCTGTCGTAAAAATCGTCTTACATTACTGTATGAAGCCGCATCCACGTCAATTGAAAATGTTGACAACGGTTTTCTGGTAGGATCCAGGAATATATTCTCATGAATTGTAGCGTACCCTTCGGTATTATACTGGAGGTTAGGCTCCTGGCCATATACACGAACATTCCCCTGGTAATATTCAGCTTTTGACATTCCTAAGGTAGAGACACCTGAGTTCCTATATCCGAGCCTGTTTGTGGATTTGTCTTTCAATGGCCCAATTATTAGCGGCGCCTCAATTGCTTTTTTAATTTCTTCCTCATCTGCCTCAACTGTAACCGGATTCTTTTCTGTGACCAAATAAAAGTCAATCACTCTTTTCTGACCCACTGCCACTTCCTGACTTATAAAGCCCACAGAACTTGCTACTAATATGGCATGCTGGTTCGCAATGTTGATTTTATACTTTCCATTAAAATCGGTTATGGTACTCAGGCTGGTGCCTTTGACGGATATATTTACCCGGGACATTGGGCTCTGATTGTTTTTATAATATACGGTTCCGGTAATCTGGTAACTTTCAATTATTTCCGCAGAACCGGCGGCAACAAACATTAGTATAATAAATAATAGAGTTTTCATGATCTTTCTTTTTTATCATAGGATGCGGTGGAGCATGCAATTCCATAATACTTTTCAATTTTTTTACATTTATGCGTTATCTTAAGCAGCAGCTATGGTTTTAGCGTAGTTTTTATCATGTTCGGGCCCGGATCTTCAAAATATCAATCATTAGATGATGATGCTCTGTTGCATCAATACCGGCAAACCGGTAACCTGGCGCTGCTCGGGGCCCTTTATCATCGCTACATGCACCTGGTGTATGGAGTAAGTTTAAAATATTACCATGATACGGAGGAGAGTAAAGATGCGGTGATGCAAATTTTTGAGAAATTAGTTGTTGCAGTACCCAAGCAGGAGATCCATAACTTTAAATCCTGGTTATATGTGGTAACCAGGAACCACTGCCTGATGGC
>QIEB01000003.1 GCA_003229495.1 Flammeovirgaceae bacterium | reverse complement strand
TTGCTATAAGTACAATGGCAGATCCATTGATGGTCATTGAAACCGTAATATTATCCAGGTCGATCCCTTTAAACGCAACTTCAAAATCTTTCAAGGTGTCTATTGCCATTCCAACCCGTCCCACCTCACCATGTGCCCTGGGATCATCGGAATCAAGACCACATTGTGTTGGCAAGTCAAAAGCAACGTTTAATCCGGATTGACCATTTTTAATGAGAAAATGAAAACGCTCATTTGTTTCTTCGGGAGTGGCAAAACCGGCATACTGTCGTATTGTGAAAGCTTTCTTTCTGTACATCATTGGATGAATTCCACGGGTAAAAGGGTATTCTCCCGGTAATTCATTTTGATTGTCTGAATCCTCAAAGTTTGCCCCACTGTATACAGGTTCAACTTCAAGGCCACTTTCCAGATAAACGGGCTTTACATCAACATTTTGCTTTTGAGTCATGACTTTATCTCTCATATCCTCACCTTTGATTCTTCAAAATATTTAACAACCTCCTGAACTTTTGTCCCGGTTGCAAACGCCGCAGATGCACCGATTTGTAAAAGTTTTTCAATATCCCGGGCAGGAATATTACCTCCAACTACCCATGGAATATTGAGATGGTGATTTTTCATCTCAATGGACATTTTCTCACACAGTATAAGATGGGTACCACTCAGTATGGATAACCCAATAACATCGGCCTGAAACTCCTTTGCAATGGTGATGATATCTTCAATGGATTTGCGCAGCCCGGTATATTTTACCTGATATCCTGCCTCTATTAATGCATGAGCCAGCACCTTAACTCCAACATCATGCCCATCTAATCCTGGTTTACTCAACAAAATTTTCATCTCAGTTCTCATTTCTTAAAACTATTACACTGGCAATGGCGCCAGGTCCGCCTATGTTGTGCGTAACCCCGGTTTTAGCTCCTTCAACCTGGCGTTCACCTGCATCACCTCGCAGATGATTGCAGATTTCCACGGTCATGCGAACTCCGGTTGCACCAACAGGGTGTCCGCAAGAGAGCAGGCCCCCACTAACATTTACCGGTGTCTCCCCGCCGAGCTTTGTAACATCTCCCCTTATAAGGTCTTTTGCTTCACCGGCTTTACACAGGCCCAGATCTTCATAGGTAAGCAACTCAACGATGGAGAAGCAATCGTGTATTTCCACCAGATCAATTTCATCCATGGGTTTTGTTATACCTGCTTGTTCATAGGCAATGTGGGCAGCATTTTGAGTTGCTTTAAAAGCAAGGAAATCGTGGTTGGGATCGAAAAACGGCAAATCCCATCCCGTAGAAATGCTCAATCCAATACCTTGTATATAAATGGGTCGGTGTTTTTTCCGATCTACATCTTCAGCGCGGATCATAATAAGACATGCTGCACCATCAGTGGTGGGACAGCAATCCATTACGGTAAGCGGGTCTGCAACCATAGGTGCTGCCAACACCTGTTCAAGAGAACATGATATTCTGCGATGCGCTTTGCTGTTTAAAGTACCATGTTTATGGTTTTTTACTGAAACACAGGCAATATCTTCTTTTGTGACACCATACTCGTGCATTATCCGATTTGCGTAAACTGCAAATGTTCCGGCAGCTGTAAATCCTTTTTGATAAAAAGGATGAGATAACTCAACCATCATTTTAACAATACTGTCCTGAGGAGAGCGATCGCGTAATTTTTCCACACCTAAGGCCATGGCAACATCGCATTCACCAGCATTGAGTGCATTTGCAGCATTGCGGATGGCATCCGCACCGGATGCACAAAAATTTGATACACGCGTTACCGGGATATCATATAAATTAAGAGGTTCTGAAAGATCCATCCCACTGCGGCCTTTGAAAACACCTATTTCCGGGAAAGCTGTTGAAAGCCAGGCTGCCTCGATTTCGTCCATAGCAATTCCTGCGTCTTTAATGGCTTGTAAAGAGGCATCCCTAACAAGATCATCGTAACTCTGGTCAAAGAGTTCACCGAAGTTTGTAACGCCTATTCCAATTATTGCTATGTTTCTTTTCTTATTCAATGTCGATTTTAGAATTATGGTCTATGAGCCTTCTTCTCGTTTCTGTGTTTTCTATTCAAATAATTAATAGGTTATGCGCCCTTCTTATTTTCCATTTTTTTTAAATTGGCTTGCATTTCCAGAAATAGTTAGGCTTGTTGTCATTTTCCATCATCTTTCTAAGTACAAGCTCTACCTTATCTCCAATATTGATTTTAGACTCCTCATTTTGATACATATCGTCCGTCTGCTGTAAGGTCAAACGCCCCCCTCCATCCAAGTCGATTATTATCATATTTGTCGGTGGAAAGGAACTTGGGAAATAGTACTCAGCAGTTAATGAATAAACCGTTCCACTACTTGACAGTTGCTTTTCATTAAATGATATCCCTCTACAATTATTGCATCTGGCGGCCTTCATGTAATAAACTGTCCCACAACTTTCACATTCAAAACCCTTAAGGTGAATGAACTGATTCTTTTCCCGCACTTGCATCATTTCTGAGGAAAAATGATCCAAATTCACAAAGCCTTTTCTTTCGAACTTTCCTTGTTTACGCAGGATGAGATAATCCTGGTAGCTGGGAGTAGCCGTTCTATTTTCAAATTCCTCCATGAGTGGTTTAATCGCTGATTTGGTCTTATTGATAGTAATGACATTTGTGCCATTTCCATAATCAATAAGGACGGATGTATGCTTTTTGTCCTGGATGGCCTGAATTATTCTAAGCAAACCATGAGCACCGCCTATGTGTCCAAATTGCGAAATCATAGTATCCGGGAGAATTTGCCTATCCAAATCGAAACCAGCCTTCTTCAAAATACCTAATGCGAGCTTGGAATAAAGACTATTTACCATTAAGCTGTCAATGGTATTGGCATCCAGATTTTGAAGAGCCAACTCAATATTGTTTTTAAAACCAGTTGTACGGGCAAAACGGTTATCAAATTGGACCTTGTTTCCCTTATACAGAAATTCTTCTGTCATCGAGGCTGAAAATGAAGCTGTATTTGAAATCTCAACTAAGCCTTTGTGTTTTGATATAATCATGGCAACAGCCCCATGTCCAAAAGGTGTTCGCACTTCTTTACCAATGGCCGGAAATCTGACATCGACCGCAACAATGAGCACCTTCTTGCATTTTCCCCCATTTACCCAGGTATTTGCAAGCATCAAAGCGTCAGTTCCGCAACGTGTGGTAGTACCTAAATCCAAAGCAGTAATTCCATCTGGTATATTCAATAAGTCTGCCAGAAAAGAAGCGTGATAGCGATCCTTAAATACCGGTGTTGTCGTTGCGAATATTATGGCATCAACATTTGGATCCAGATTACGCGAAGCTTCAAATGCCAGAGTGATGATATCTTCATCTACATAACTTACAGCATGTTTATTCATCTTTCCCTTCGGATGAAGAATTTCGTCCGTAACGGTAAATTGAGGAAACGCCGCATTATAGTTTGCTATATAACTCACAATCCAAGCTCTTTACCAATA
>QIEB01000400.1 GCA_003229495.1 Flammeovirgaceae bacterium | reverse complement strand
TCCTTATCGTAAGCCAAATCAAAATAGAGGTGGCTGGCATTACTCATTACTACTTTATAACCGGCATTTGCCAAACGGTATGCCAGATCTTCACCACCTTGCCCCCAAATGGCATTCCACACATATGCTTGATAGTTACTGTCCACAAATTCCGGATTGGGGACCATAATTTTCCGTGCTTCAGCAGGATTATCCTGCCCGGGATTTCCTTGCTGAACTTTGTGCATGGCAATCTCTTCCCATCCGCCGGTTATCAGCTCATGCTGTTGGAGAATTTCGTGATAACGCCTGAGAAAGTAGGTGGGTAGACCTTCCGTTCCCTCCACTTGTGGGTTCTCCTGTAAAAATTTCGCGCATAGTGGTGATTTTTCCCATATACCTGAAGGCACTTCATCCCCGCCGGTATGAATGGTGGTTAAGCTGGCCCCGGCTTCCTGATACATGGACACTACCTCCGCTATAATGACCTCCAGGAATTGATAGACGGTTTCCTGACAAGGGCAGATCACATTGTCTGTATAGCCCTGTACAGATTGATATTCAGAGCGGTCTTTTGGATCATCCAGCAGGTAACTGGTTGCTCCGTTGGTCTTTATATTATATTATTGCTGCCCGGGCGTGACCTGGAAAGTTCAGTTCCGGTATGACCTCAATATGTCTTGCTTCCGCATATTTAAGCAGGTCGATGAATTCTTCCCGGCTATAATGTCCTGTTCCATGATTGTCAGGGGCTTGAGGAAACGGACCGGATCCATAAGCAGGCAGCAGGTGGTCCAGTTCATCTTCGGTGTGGCCTCGCACTGCACCTACTGAGGTAAGCTCCGGGATGTCCTTTATTTCCAGCCGCCAGCCTTCATCATTGGTCAGGCCAAACTGCATTTTGTTCAGTTTGTAAAAAGCCATGATGTCCAGCATTTTCTTGACGGCCTCAGGCTTTTGAAAATTTCTGGATACATCAAGATGCATGCCCCGGTAAGGAAATCGCGGTCCATCTATCACGATTTGACAATTTATGACCATAGGACCACCAGCAGATTTCCAGGCATCTAGCGGCCAAAGTGCAATTAAGGACTGGGTCCCATAGAAAACACCAGCTGGGTCTGATCCTTCGATCCTGATCACCTCGGGTTCAATGACCAAGCGGTAGTTTTCTGCTACACTCTGATGGTAAAAGCCTATGGTAAGTCTGACCTGGGCCTCATCAAGATTTTCCGTCAGGGACACCACCAGACCGGTAGTACTGAGTTTGTCCATTAACAATTGTGCCTCATTCTCCAGACCCTGCTGATAACCAATGGACAAGCTGGCCGGTATGTTGAAATGACCACTGCCGGGAATAACTTGTTCGGGTGTTGGAATCACCGGTGGAACGTCAGAGGCGGAGATCACCGAAAGGTCTTTATTTTGTTGGTATCTTAACTCAGTAGTGGGTATGGGTACACGGTCATGGTCCGATCTGTGTATCTGCTTTGGCTGAAGAAAAGGGCCGATTTCATAGTTCTCAAGTAATTGAGGTGCCTGTTGATCATCAAAGATTATATAAAGTCCTGTGGGACCGTCTGTAACTTTAATGGCCGATCCGAAACACTTTAGATCAGTATCAGTGCTTTCCCCGCTGCCTAATGGTTTAAATGACCCGGTGGGAGTAATACTGTAAAAGGTCCCGCTGACTTGAGCAATTTGTAGGGACCCGGAAAGACTTTCGGGAACGGGAACCCCGGCAACTTGATTGTAGTAGATAGTCCATCCTGAAGCCGGGAAAGTGGATTCCCCGGTATTTGATATTTTCCAACTATTTGCATAAGTACCTCCCAGATTCTCGGTCACAGACCAGGTAATTTCCAGGTCAGATACTTTAAAAGGTTTTTCTGTTTGCTCCTGACAAGAAGCAATAATAAGAATTGACAAATAAGCGGAGATTCGTTTCATAATCAGGTTTAATAACTAAGACCGTATCCATATGGATAAAGCGGCTCCCGGGAGTCAGATGGAACATCTTCAAATTGTTCCCTAACGGCTTCCATGGAGGAGGGAATTTCAAAAGGTAAATGACCTGCTGGCGCTGATCGTCCAAATGCCACATCCAAAACCGCATCATCAAATGCTCCGAACTCCGCTACCATACCGGCAGCGGCTCTATTTAATTCTGGCATTACCGCTGGTCGATCAAGGTAAATAAAAAAAACGGTTGGTATTTTACGGGCAATAGTCAGCAACCGTTCAAGTTCTTCTGCTTCGAACTCCAGAGTGCCCTGATGAAAGAATTGCTCCACATAATCATCGTCCCGGGGTTCCCAAGGGGTTTGTAACCTGATCAGCGCCACATCGGCTGCTTCCGGATCAGCCACTATCCGTCCATATTCTGCAGCTATCTCAGGATCAATTTCTTCAATGTATAATTTAATGCCTTCCGGTAGGGGTAATATGGCACCCTGGTGGTTTTTTTTGTTCTTAAGAAGAACCATGGCTTTACGTTGTGCCTTTGCGCCTTCTTGCATATAAGATTCCTGCCCCACCACCCTGGCCGCTTCTTCTTCGTCAACATAGGGGTTATCAAACAACCCAATTGCAAACTTTACCCTTAACAAACGTCGAACGGATTGGTCAAGTCGTTCTTCGGTGACCTTGCCATTTTGGATAGCTGCCAAAAGCTGGGTACCATGATTGTTCCCTCCAAACTGGTCCACTCCCGCATCGATTGCCATTACGATTTTGTCTTCAATACTTAGGTGTTCAACTCCCCAGTCTTTTACTTCCACGATTTCTATTCCAGCGACAGAAAAACCCTCCAGGATTCCCCAATCCGTGCACACAATACCATCATAGCCAAACTCATCTCTCAACAGGTCATTTACTATTTCCCTATTGAAACTCATTCCTACCTCCTGGGATGTCTGGCCCACCGGTACAGCATAATAAGGCATCATCATGGCAGTACCTGCCTCAATTGCTGCCTTGAAGGGAATCAGGTGGTACCTAAAATTATCACCCGGATACACCTGGTCTTTTCCATAACTAAAATGGGCATCCTCTCCACCTGCTTGCGGTCCCCCTCCGGGCCAATGTTTGGTTATGCAGGCCACACTGTTGGGCCCTAGTTCTTTTCCTTGAAAGCCTGTAATATAGGCGGAGACCATGGTAGCAGAAAGGGCTGCATTTTCACCAAAAGTACCATTTATTCTTGCCCAGCGAGGTTCGGTGGCCAGGTCGGCCATGGGGTGTAAAGCTGTGCGTACGCCCACCACACGCATTTCATGGCTGGAGATTTGAGCAAATTTCACGGTAAGGCTGGAGTCACCAATGGCTGCCAGACCAATGGGTTCCGGCCATTTTGAATAGCCGCCGCCTAAGAGATCGTTTCCCAGAAAATTATTAACACCGTTGCGGGGATCGGAACTTATAGTGATAGGAATTCCCAGCCGGTCCATTTCAGCTATCTTCTGTATACGGTTGTTCCATCTCGCCAGGAACTTGGGGGCTGGTACTTCGAAAAGATTGAAATGGCGGACTTTTTGATTGATAATAACGTCATACGATGAAGCTGGGCTCACAAAAGCAGGTTTTCCCAGCACCTGGCCTCTATCACCCACTCCAATGGGAGGATGCCAGAACATACCCACTTTATCCTCCAGGCTCATTTGGCTTAAAAGATCATCTACCCTGGCGTCCACAGGTTGTCGACTGTCTTCGTAGATGTCCAGTCTTCCATTGGCGTTTAAGTCACGAAATTGATGACCTTGCTCAGTCAAGACGGGTTTCTTTTCCAGTTTTGCTTTGGCACTTTTATTAAGCAACCAATAATATCCCTGAAATGAAAAATAGACGATCAGGCTTAGCAGGATAATGCTGCCACCGATGTACCTGATCCATTTCCAAAACTTTCTCATTCGAGTTGTAATATGCTTATACTGTAAAACAAATATCAAATTTCTGTTGTAATTGTAGTCTATTTAACTTTAAATTTGCACAATCGATTACCCTCAGGCGTAATTGATTTATACAGAAGAGGTGAGAGAACAGGCTCGCAGACCCTCTGGCAACCACCAGCTCATGCAGGAAGGTGCCAATTCCTGCCCCGCCGGATGGCAGGGACATATAAGTTAATTGCAATATGGAAACAACA
>QIEB01000613.1 GCA_003229495.1 Flammeovirgaceae bacterium | reverse complement strand
CCTTGCCAAAACGCACTTTCAATTGCTCAGCCTGGTGTTGCATAACAGAACATCCCTGTTTGATATCTGTGGTTATAATGTTTCCCCCAAAAGGTATCACAGCAGTATGTCTGATAATATTGTCGTAGAACAAGGCAATATCAGTGGTACCGCCTCCAATATCAACCAGACAAACTCCAGCTTCCTTTTCATCATCACTTAACACCGCCAGGCTGGAAGCCAGGGGCTCCAAAATCAAATTGTCGATTTTCAGACCGGCTCGTCGAACACATTTATTTACATTGTTTATGGCATTCGTTTGAGCGGTGATTACATGAAAGTTGGCCTCCAACTTCACTCCTGACATGCCGACGGGGTCGTTTATTCCATCCTCATAGTCTACCACATAATCCTGAGGCATGACGTGAATAATCTCACTGCCTGGGGGAATTACTATTCGATACATATCATTGGTCAGCCGGTCAACGTCCTCAATGGTTATCTCATCATCATTGGACTTTCGGGTAATGCTTCCATGATGGACCGCGCTCTTAATGTGTTGTCCGGCAATACCGACATTGACTACCCTTATATCGATTCCAGCCTGCTCCTCGGCTTCACCAATTGTCTTTGAAATAGCATGAACAGTTTTATCTATATTGGTGACGATACCCCTGATAACACCATCTGAAACGGCCTTGCCCATACCCAATACTTCCAATTTGCCGTACTCATTTTTCTTTCCAACGATAGCACAGATCTTAGTGGTACCTATGTCGAGGCCCACAACGATTTTATCTTTTTGCATTGTTTTTTGGTATAAAATTGTTAATAGTTTTGTGTTTTTGGTTTATTGATTCAATCATTCGCATATAATCTGGTCCGTGTATTTCACACTAACCCGGTGATAACTGTTCCACCCTTTTTTAGGTAATATCTTCTTGTAGAACAGGGCCATCCGGGAAAATTTACTCTCTAGATTATCCGGAGTACCAAATTCTACCGGTTGTTTCCCAACCTGGGGATACATTACAATGTCTCCATGTGCATTAATGTCAAGCTGGGTGACCTGTGCCCTCCAAAATTCCCGATCATATATATATCTTATCAGCTCCAATACGTCATTAGTAGTCCCCTGAATAATCTTGTGGGATGAAAGTTGAGCATTGATAATGGTATCAGCATACTCGCCCGTAATCAACAAGACCCTTGCCGCAAATTTGTCTGAGACCGGTAGTATGGCCCCTGTAGAGGAAATATAGGCGTCAGGGTTATTGGGACGTACAACTCTGGCAATAGGTTCACTTTGACTAACCTCTACTATCAATTTTCCTCTTAGGTCACAAAATACTTCCGCTTCTATAATGAAATCATGACTCAACAACCGATTTTCCATTTCAGCCATTTTGCCAGCAGTTATCCGATCACCCACCGCTGAGTCGAAATTGATTAGCTCCAGAATGTCTTCCTCAAGCACAAAGAGGTTACTGTTCTGATTGTTGATTTTAATTTGAACCTCCTCACACACCCTATTGCTATGCTTTTTTTCAGCAAACCCAATGGCTGAAATCACAAATAGAATGGCAAGTCCAATCTTAGCGCCATGTAAAATTTTATTTCTTTGGATCATTTTGTGCCTGGTTTATCAAAACACTTTTAATAGGTCCCACCAATTGGTCTATATCACCGGCCCCGATGGTCAGTACCACCTCCAATTGCCTTTCTGCCAGTAATTCACAAATACTATCCTCATTTGAAAGTTCAAATGGTACTGTAAGTTCCTTAGCTATCAAATTTGAGGATATCCCAGGAATTGGTTTTTCTCTGGCGGGATATATATCTAGTAAAAAGACCTCAGTTGCAAGACTTAAACTGTTAGCAAATTCTAGAAAAAAATCACGTGTCCTGGTAAACAGATGCGGTTGGAAAATGGCAGTTATTTTTCGACTGGGGTAAAGCCTTTTAACTGAATACAGCAGTGCTTTTATTTCCACCGGATGGTGGGCGTAGTCATCGATAAAAACTAAATCAGGCTGGTTGATTATAAATTCGAACCTACGCTTTACTCCCGAATACGATGCTATTGCCTCTCGGATTTCTTTTTCGTCCAAACCAAGTGACCAGCCTACGGCTATGGCAGACATGGCGTTCTCCACGTTGTGAAAACCTGGCATGTTTAAATTCAATTGATCCATATTAATTTCCGGTGATTGAATGTCAAAAATGAACTTATTGTCCTTTACGCTAATATTTATTGCTTTAAAAATTCCTGATTCGATGCCATAGGAATAAACCGACATTCCTGCAGGTACATTATCTTTTAGGAGATGGTAAATCTGATGATTGATGAAAAGCTTCCCCCCTGGTTTAATTTTCCCCACAAACTCTTTGAAGCTTTCATACATTTGCTCAGTGTCACCATACACATCCAGGTGATCTGCATCCATGGCAGTGATTACTGCAACATCAGGTTGTAACGTTAAGAATGAACGATCATACTCATCAGCTTCAACTACAAATATCTGTTCTCCAGGGGCCTCGCAGTCCATCAATAAATTACTGTGATAATTTTGAGTAATACCGCCAATAAAAGCTGTACACGGCCTGCCAGAGTTTTTCAATAAGTGCCCGATCATTGACGATGTGGTAGTCTTACCATGGGTTCCTGCCACGGCAACGGTGAAGTAGGGCTTGGATATTATCCCTAACATTTGAGACCGTTTAAGGAATGGTAAAGCATGGGCCTTCAAGGTTTGGCCGATTTTATTGTCATCGGGTACCGCGGGAGTATAAACTACCAGTTTACCAGCAGTTCCTTCCAGAAACGCCGGCGGAATGGTTTCACTGCTGTCTTCATAACTAATGGATGCGCCTTGTTTCTCCAAAGATCTGGTAATAGATGATGCTGTCCGATCGTAACCTGCTATGTCGATCCCCTGCTGCTGGCACCAATGAGCCAACGCACTCATTCCAATTCCTCCGATCCCCAAAAAATAGATCATATTTAATTCTTCAATTCTCAACTTGCCAACTTCAAAACCTCCGAAGCAATGTCATCAGCCGCATTGGGCCGTGCCATTTTGCCGATATTTCTTGTTAACTCTAATTTTTTCTCTGAATCCTGTACTAAACTGACTGCTTTGCTGGCTAGCTGATCAATAGCGTGTTCATCACTTACCCATAAGGCAGCATCCGCATTAACCATGGCCATGGCATTCTTTGTCTGATGATCTTCAGCCACATTTGGTGACGGCACCAGTATGACCGGCTTTCGCACCAGACATAACTCTGCAATTGATAAGGCACCGGCCCTGGAAATAACTACATCCGCAGCGGCATATGCCAAGCTCATTTCCTCAATGAATTCACACAGGCGAATATCAGATTGATCTGTGCCGGCCAGTTGTCTTTTAATATCATTAAAGTAAAACTTCCCGGTTTGCCAGATCAGCTGGACTCCTTTCTCCGCGAATAGCCCCAATTGCTGCAGCAAACTTTGATTAATAGTACGTGCACCTAAGCTTCCGCCAATAACCAGGATTAC
>QIEB01000432.1 GCA_003229495.1 Flammeovirgaceae bacterium | reverse complement strand
TTTTTTCATTTTAACCCCCTTGACAATAAACGGAATTTTAAAAACTTACCGAACACTTAATACAGGACATAAGTAATTCGATACTACACCCTGCTATTTGGATGTTCCAGCGATCAATAATTGTGTTTGAGCAAAGAAGAGTAACTCTGTCAACATCGACCGTCAATAGACAATCGAAATGACGGCCAGGCATCAAATCGAAAAGGGGTCATGTCTATTTTACTACGAAAAAATCGAAAAGGGGTCATGTCTATTTTACTATATTACATCCATTTACTATACTACCTACATGCCAAGACCCATCCGAATTGAATACCCAGGCGCATTTCAGCCTGTTACCACAAACATCTATGGTGACCTGAGCACTGAGAAAAAATAAAGGGCACAGCCCATGAGAAAACAACTCCTCGAAATGCTTGATTTTCCAAGAAATCTGGTTCGTTCAGGATTGTAGCTCAACCAATGTCTCCGCGATGGGCAATACAACACCACGGATCAGGCCTGCCTGCAGTGTTTTGCTGGCCCGGAATGTCAGTGGCTCTAGCCACCGACGCTGTCGCCACTTTAGGCTCCCGTTCCCTGGATGAACTGACACAGGCGCTGGCATTCGCCATCCTTTCCGCAGCGGCCAAATTGACCCATTCTGGCCACACCAAACCACAATGTGTCTGCCAAACCTGCACATGGTTGCGACAGGCAGAGCAACTACATAAACAAATTCTATAAGGAATTGCAAAAAGGTTCAGAGTAATAACTGCTCGCTACCATTTCGCATACGCCTAGATCCTCTCTTGAAGAAATTGCTACTCTGACCCTAAGACCCTAATAATTACTGCCAATCAAATCTCAGCTTTTTAGTTCGATACTTTAAAAAAAATTTTTCCCAGGCACGTATACGTGGACTGGATGCACCCAATAAGGTGTTACTGCCTATACCAGCACGGACATATTTACCATTATAGACTGACTTAAAAGCAAATTTACCCCCACCAGCAGAAATTATTTTAAACTTCTCTCGTTTACCTATTCGGCTGCTTTTTGCGCTCATCAGACCATCTGCATCTGATCCTACACGAACATATTTACCATTCTGCGAAGATTTAAACGCAACTATCTTGCCGGAAACTGAAACCAATTCAAACTTTTCCCAGCCCCTATATTGGTCGCTAACTGCACCAAGCAATGTATTACTGCCAATCCCAGCACGAACATATTTACCATTTTTCACTGACCTCAGACTGATCGCAGTCCCTTTTGCTTTCTTTTCTTTCTTTGCTGTTTTTGTTTTCTTTACTGTTTTTGTTTTCTTTGCTTTTTTTGTTTTCTTTGCTGTTTTTGTTTTCTTTGCTGTTTGTCCGTTTGTTTGCTGCTGCCCCCGCCTTCCACCCGTAAGGGCACCAACATCTACTACTGCGCCTCCGCTGTAGAGCTGCATCTGTTTATAGTTAAGAACTACTCTTTGAGATTGGCTGCTCCTGTCAACATAACTATTAGAAAACTTCTTCCTGAGCTCTTCCTGGAATTGTTGTTTGAGTGTAGCAGGAATAGCGACTTTGCCATTAACCTCTTGAAGACTAACCAGAGTTATATCGTATCTCATGTCCTCAATGAGTCCCAATCCATATCTTTTGGATCCCCAACGTATTTCTCCTGATTTCTTTTTCACCTTCCAATCATACTGGACCGCCAATACCTCACCTGCTGGTACTTTCCAGGTATATTTCTCTTTTATCCTAAGGCGTTCTTTAGTCCTGGTACTCTCTATACTTTTTAAGAACTTTTCCCATTTTACTGAAGCACTACCACCAGCCTTAAAGACACCCAAGTTAATGCCAGCTGAACCAGATGTCTTAATAGTTCTTCTTGTCCTTTTATCTGTAAAAATAAAGCTCTCTTTTGAAATGTCCTTTGATACACTCACACTCTTCTTATAAGGTTGTGTCCCGTACCTATTATCAATAAATTCATAGGTATAACCAATACGCTCTTCTCTGACACGACCCAGATCCAAGTTTGGATCCTGTTTTAAACGATCCTCTAAAATAGTTTTCTTTATTCCATCCCTTTTCTTATCGAGCCAATCGTCATAAGTAAAAATATATAATCTATTGTTCCAGGTGCGTACCCTCACTCGGACAAGATACCATCCTGGATATTTTTCACTATTGTCATGCCCAATCTCAATGGCATTAACAGCACCAATGTCCTCATCCTTAAAAGTGTAGAGATCATTCCCCCCAGCTTTAAAATCATCATATTTCCTTTTGTCTAACAGATGCTTAAGGGTATCACCCTTATCACCGATCAATTTAATCTGCACATTGGCGTCAGTTCCACCACGATCAATCGCGCCTGTTATCACCCTAACACGATATTCTACATTCTTTGCCGCCATTACTGTTGAAGAACTGAATACAAACAAAAAGAAAATAAAAAATAATCTTTTCACAATACCCCCTCGTCACTATTTGTGTCGTTTAGACCAACCTTGACAAATCGCAGGCGACCCTAATGGCCCCGCGAATAGGAAGTATACCCCCCTCTCTTTATGTTGGCTAATCGTGAGCCAGACGGTCTGGGGGATTGAGAGTGTCCCCAAAAAAGGGGTCATGTCTATTTTACTATATTATATCCATTTACTATACTACCTACATGCCAAGACCCATCCGAATTGAATACTCAGGCGCATTTCATCATGTGATGAATCGTGGACGTTCTCATCAAAAGATCTTTCACGACGAAACCTATTTCGAAGAATTTCTAAAGACACTCAGAGAAGCTAGTGAGCAGTTTGATGCTGTGATCCATGCCTATTGTTTAATGAGCAATCACTATCATCTGCTAATCGAAACGCCAAAAGCTAACTTAAACCGCATTATGCAGCATATAAATGGTTTATATACACAACGCTATAACCGAAAGCGTAAAAGAGATGGCACGTTGTTTAGAGGGAGGTATAAGGCAATTCTGGTTGATCAGGATGAATATTTGCTTCAACTCTCACGCTATATACATCGTAATCCGATAGAAATGAAAAATCTGCTAGTCAACCAACTGGAAAATTACCCCTGGTCAAGCTATCAGGCGTATATAAATAATGTGAAAGCACCCGAATGGTTACACCGGGAAAAAACATATCAAATGCTTGGTCAAAAGAAGCGTTATAAAGGTTATGCCAATTATGTTGGTAGGGGTATCGATGAAGATATTCGTCGTTACTATAGTAAAGGCAATATATTGTCAGTGCTCGGTGACAATGAATTTCGGGAGTTGGTTAGAGAAGAAGCATCAAATGTTGATTTACCGCAACTTCGCAAGGCATTACAGGACAGACCAACAGCCAATGATCTGATTATGTTGATCGGTAGCATTACAAAAACCAGTGATGCTGATATTAGAAGGAAATCAACAGGTCGTAGAAATAACCGACCTGTCAGGGCCTTTGCGATGTATGCCTGCCACTATTATGGCGGCTTGGGCCATAATGATATTGCCAAAGAATTTGAACTGTCGAGTGTTGGTAGTGCATCCTATCCTATC
>QIEB01000262.1 GCA_003229495.1 Flammeovirgaceae bacterium | reverse complement strand
CAATTCATGGTCCGATTTCCAAGTTTTGTTCATCTGGCAGCTTTATTATTTAGAATATTGAAGCATTCGTTCCAGTAATTCATATCCTATTGGATCTTTTCCTGGTACGGCATAATCCTCAAGGCTATTATGAAGGACCTCCTGGTTATAGGGTTTTTCGAGTTTTTTGTAACAGACAGCCTGCAGATAGTCGATCAGTCGATTGTCCGGTGTATAAGGCATTCCAACACCTAAATGTTCTGGCCATAATTTAGCCTCTTCCAGTAAAGATAAGGCCTTCTTATAGTTTCCTTTGTCAACCAAATTCATGGTTTCTCCAAGATAGGACCTAAGGTATATTAACCTGCTTTCGCCTGCTCCTTCAAAAGGTAGTATATGGATCTTTTTCAACTGGTTGATACTTTGGCTGTATTTCCGGTTATTTAACAAGGACTTGGCATACGCAAGGCCAAGATTATAGTTTTCAGGCCATTTCTTACTGGCTTTCTCAGCCAGATTCATTTCCTGTTCATAATTGCCATTTTTTAGGTAATAATCAATCATTTCACTCCATACCCTCCAATTTCCCGGAGATAGGTTCATGGCAAGTTCAAGGTCCTGGAGTTCGTCGGTACCGGTATGTTCCTTTAGTAAGCTAGCCCTGGTCAGATAGAACACGGCATCATCCGGTTCTAAACGGCATTCCTTCATCAACTTTGCCGCCTCCACCAATCGATTCTTACTCCAATAAATCAATCCCAGGTAGTATTTAAACTTCCAGTGCGGGTCCTGCTTTGTTACCCATTCCAAAACAGCGATGGTTTCACTGCGATAAGGAAATACGAATTCAATAGGGGCCTTTTTGGCTTCTTCCACCAGCCGTATTGATTGTTGGCCATCTGCTTGTTCCAAATAGGCCAACCACAATCCGGGCACTGTACCGTCAATCTTGGAAAGTATTTTCTTTGCCTCCCCGGGCTGGCCTGTGTTCACATATTCTAAAGCCAATTCCAGATAGGTCTGATCCACCAGTTCACTTCTGAAGTGCTCATTCAGAGAATAGTCCGGATGATATTTTGAAAGCTCATAGTGCGCCAAATGGTTTAAGGGATCAATGCCCAGCAATCTGGACAAGATTTCAATCGCCTGGTCCCTATCTTCCAATTTTCTTGCAATAATAGCCAGTACCTGGAGGGCGGATATGTTATTAGCATTGAAATCCAGCGCTTTGTTGGCAAGTTGACTTGCATCTGAAAATTTTTCCTTTTCCAGGGCCAGTTCTGACATTTGGGTATATGATGCAGAACGAAACTCCATGGAACGGGCGGCCAACCCGAAGGCTTCCATAGCATTGGCATAGTCTTTCATGGCTCTGTAAATATTACCAGCCACATAGTTGCTATGGGGTCGGTAGGTATCGATAGCTAGTGCGATATTCACTTGATCCAGGGCCCTGATATACTCAGCATTTCTGAACAGTACCTCGGCCAAAGCTACCATGGCCTGCACATGAGAAGGGTCCTCATCCAGACATTGCTCAAAAGCAGCCTGGGCTTTTTTAAATTCCCTGAATTGGAGATCCTCAAGTCCTTGCCGGTAAAACTCCGTAGATGCATTGACCAGGGATAAAACCGGATATTCAAAGGGACGTTTCAGTTGGTTTTCCAGTGACCCGCTTCTATAGTGAAGGTCCATTTCTTTTATAATTACCTCAAATTGTGCGCCTTCAGCAATGGACACGGTTTCTTCCAGGATTTCAGTTGGTGTCATTGAAATTGCTTTTCTTAGGATTTCCTTACCGGCTGATCTTACCACCAGGCTTCCGCTGACGTTGGCCAAGGCATTGATACCAATATTTACTTCGGTGCCAATGCGGGTAACATGCATGGCCGCCTGTGGGCTTACCTCAGTCAGACCGCCAATTTGGTTAAAGGGAAACCAGATCTCAGTCCAGGTATCTGAGTAGTATGACCCAAAGGGTACTTGAGTAATAGGGTTCTGATGATGGCCGGGGGAATATTGATCGAACAATCTGCCCGCCTGAAACTCAATATATTGGCCATCAGTATCAGTTAGCAGGTCTTCCCAGATACCACCTGATCTGGATAGTGCCCACAACCATAGCTTCTGTCCGGGCATCTCTTCATAGGTGGCCCAATGGCCAAACCCGTATTTGTCGGTGTGAAAATATCCGCCGAAAAAATCATTATACTCCCCTACCACGTGATAAGACTTACTGCTTCCAAAATTATTCTCACCGTAATTAGCCAGGTTATGACCCTGTTTATCAATTGGCCAGGGTTTAACCTCACCACTGTGCTTCAGGTATTGGTTGCCAGGAGTGAAGAATTCCAGATCATCAGTAGCAACTGCCGCACCAGTCATCCAGTTATAATAACTCTGGGTGTGGGGTGTGGGATTATACCAGAGGACTTTGGTCTCAAAATAGGACTTGTCAGCCGGCAGGGTAATATTCACCCGCCAATGGGTCCTGGATGGCAGGTCAATACTGCCAACGATACAGCTAACACTGCCATCTTCATTGTTCCTTATGAGGTAATCAACCGGTGTAGCAGTGGAAGGATGGTGCCCGATTATTCCAAAGTTGAACTCAATACCACCGGAGGTCCAAGGACCCCGCATGGAGATATTTCGGAATTTCATTACTTCATTACGATAGATAAACTCCTTTCCTGTGGTCTTGTCAATGGCTCCCCACACCTTACCTCCCACTTCAGGTAACACAAAGACCTGAATGTATTCATTTTCCAGAGTCACTACTTTCCAGGCTTGCTGTTGGGAGGTATGACTATATCCGTCAAACTTATGGTAAGGGTATATCTTGGAATTGGCCGCCAAAATTGGGACAGGGTCAGGGTCGCCAAAAGGATAAGTGGTAAACATGCGGGACTCTTCAGTAATGGTGGCTGATGGAGCCTGAGCATAAGCAAAGTTCGCTGCCAGGAAGAGTACGAAAAGAAGTTTTCTAAACATGAAAATCTTAAAGATTAAATAACACCAAATCACTAATTCACTAATTCACCAAATCACTAATTCACTAATTCACTAATTCACCCTATACACCAGCACCCGATCGTTATTCCGGGCCCAAAGAAGCAGCCGCTCTCCATTACCAGTTTTAACTTCAACTATATCCCTTACCTCTCCCTTAACCGACAAGCCACTTAAATTACCCAATACCACCTCAAAACCTCCCTTCCCATTTCCTTTTAGCACTGTACCAAGGCTGGCATCATAACGACCGAATTTAACTCTGGTACCAAAAAAGTTGCCTCCCAAAATAACATCCATGATCCCATCGCCATCCACGTCATCAGTAAAAATGGAATACGTAGGGGAAAGCTGTGCTGCTATCGGAAAGGAAATGAACTTAAAAGTGCCATCTCCAAGGTTTTCCAGGTAACCGCTAGACAGCTCAGTGGCTTTCAAAACCGTGGCAGTCTCAAGTTCTTCAGCGGTAAATATGTCGGTTATTTTTTTGTCAGCATAATCCGAATAATTTACATATTTTTTCTTGATCAGCGGTATTTGATTTTCCATATCATCTT
>QIEB01000450.1 GCA_003229495.1 Flammeovirgaceae bacterium | reverse complement strand
TTTCAGATCTTCTGATACCGCTGTTACTCCGTCAGACGCATTTATGCTGAAGGTAACCACAGGTTCATAGGAGGCATCTTTACCGACAAGCGTGATGTCCGTACCATGCAGTGTAGTTATAACCGGTATATCCTGGCCTTCGGTTCGAAGTATTTGTTTCGCCATGAAAGCCGCAGAAGCATGTGGTATTGCATAGTGCACGTGCAACAAATCCAGTTGTTCGTACTGGATAACGTTGACCATGGTACTGGCTAAGGCCAACTCGTAAGGTGGATATAGAAATAATGGATAAGTTCTAATATCCACTTCGTGGTAGAACAGGTTTTCGTTAAAGAAATCTAATCGGGTAGGCTGGGAATAAGTTATAAAATGAACCTTATGTCCTTTTTTTGCCAAAGCAATTCCTAATTCCGTGGCTACCACTCCGCTCCCACCAAAAGTGGGATAACATACAATGCCTATTTTCATACTCAGCTATTATTCGCTTTTCTATAACTCCACATAGAATCATAGATAGCGTCCTGAATCCTTGTACGTATGTTGCTTTTAATAAGTTTAGTATTATTAGCTTTTGGATGGATCCGGTTGGAAAGAAAAACATAAACTAAATCAAATTCCGGGTCAATCCAAACCGCCGTTCCGGTAAAACCAGTATGGCCAAAAGACTTCGCGCTTGCATATCTTGAGGTGGGATTTATTCTTCCGTTGCGCTCCGGCTTATCCCAACCAAGACCTCTTCTGTTACCTGAAGACTGCTGAGTGGTAAATTTTTTTATGGTTCCTTCCTGTAAATAACGAGTTCCTCCATAGTAGCCATCCTGTAGGTTCATCTGGGCGAGAATCGCAAGGTCGGTAGCATTACTGAATATACCTGCATGGCCGGCAATACCACCAAACATGGCAGCACCCTGATCATGTACGGTACCACATATCAGGGAATTTCGGAAATATGTATCTTTCTCGGTGGGAGCAATCCTGTCAATTGGAAATTTGCAAAGAGGCAGGTAAGTCATGGTTGAAAGACCCAATGGCTGATAAAAATTCTGTTCCAAAAACTGTTCCATAGGTTGATTCAAATGAATCTCTGACAATTTTTTCAGGATATAAAATCCCATATCACTGTATTTGTAGGTAAAATGAGATTCACGTCGAAACCTCCTGGGCCGTAGTCGGGAATCCAAAGTCCAACGCCACAGGGAGTCCTGAAGTGAGTTAATACCGTAGATTCCTAATGAAACTTGCTGCTGGAAATTATGTTCAGGATAAGCACTATAGATATGTGGATTTAATCCTATTTCATCCACAGTTCGCCTCCAAAAAGGAATAAAAGGCAACAATCCTGCCTGATGGGTCAGTAGATCTTTGACTAAGATATTCCTCTTATTGCTTTCTTTCAATTCTGGGAGATAAAAGGCTGCTTTTTGGTTTAGATCAATATGGTTGCGTTCTTCCAGGAACATTATCGCCTGCAGGGTAGCAACTACCTTGGTTATAGAAGCAATGTCATACAAAGTTTCATCGGTCACGGCATTTACACTATCGTAAGTGAAGTAGCCATATGATTTTTCGAACACTACTTTGCCCTTACGGACTACCAGCACCTGGCACCCGGGAGTAGCATTGTCACGAATCGCTTCTTCCGCTATCCGGTTAATGCGTGCAAGTACCTTTGAATCCATGCCAGCGCTTTCGGGAATAGTGTAGCCCAACCTTCCCAGGTGTTTGGTTACCTTTCCCGTACCGACCGGTAACTTTCCAGAGGTAACTGGAAGACGACCACTGGCTCCCAGGGCTCCAAAAATTATTTGAGGTACCAACTCTTGGGTAATTACCCGGTCTTCATAAACACATATCAATTGATCAATTTCCTGTAGGTACTCCAGGCTGTAAGGATTGCCAAACACCACCACTATTACCTTAGTTCTTTCCTGTAAGCTGTGTAAGAATTCAATATCCGAAAGGGCCAATCCATACTTCTTGGCCCTGGAGTTCTTCATACCGTGGATTCCTACTATTACTTGATCGAAATTTTCTAGCTTTTCCAAAAGCCGGTCGTAATGCACTTTGGATTTCTGATCCTTAGACACCGTGAAATCAATGAAAGTGGCATATTTACCCAGCTGTTTCTGGAACGTGTTTACGCCGTTAGTACCAATTGTCAGGCTAGCGAAATGAGTGTCTTCAAGTATTTTGATGGGAATGGATTCACTTTTGTTCTTAACTACAGTTATGGCGTTTTCAAAAAGGGAACGCTTGACCAGTTGGGCCTCTGGTCTGGTAAGGAACGATTGCAAGTTGTCAGTATTAATTGGCTGGTATTTGTTCAATCCGGCGCGGTACTTAACGGATAATATTTTTTTGACTTTTTGGTCCAACATCTGCTGCTTGATATCCTTGTTGTCCAATGCCTTTTTTATGGCTCGCACTCCCGCTGGGACGTCTTCCGGGAAAAGCAACAGGTCATTTCCAGCTTTCAGCGCCTTTAAATACAAATCGCCGGGCTGGTAAAATTCAGTAACTCCTTTCATATTCAAGGCGTCTGTGAATACCAGTCCATCAAAGTTTAGTTTTTCCCGAAGTAACCCTGACACAATGGGTTTTGAAAGGGTAGATGCTTGATTGAAGGTCGAATCCAATGACGGTATATACAAATGGGCTACCATAGTACTGCGCAGACCTGCTTGAATTAATTTATTGAATGGGTATAACTCAACATTTTCAAGTCTGGAGATATTGTGCTGTATAACTGGCAAAGTATGGTGGGAGTCTGTATCGGTATCGCCGTGTCCCGGGAAGTGTTTTGCACTTGCCATTACTCCCTGAGCTTCAAGCCCTCTCATGTAGGCTACACCTTTGGAGGCCACATTTTCTTTGTCCTCCCCAAAAGACCGGTTGCCGATGACCGGATTTGAGGGGTTGCTGTTGATGTCGACTACCGGGGCAAAATTGATGTGAACGCCTAATCTGCGCATTTGTCTGCCGATTTCTTCTCCCATTAGGTAAACTTGATGATCGTCCTGGATCGCACCCAATGTCATTTGACGGGGGTAACTTATGGTACTGTCCAATCTCATTCCCAAGCCCCATTCAGCATCCATAGCAATAAGTAACTTAGTCTTTGCCATATCCTGAAACCTGTTGGTCAGATTAGCCTGTCGAACAGGTCCCCCTTGAAAAAAGAGCAATCCCCCAATGTTGTATTGCTTAATAAGGTTTTCGATTGACTGACTGTGACTGGCGCTTTTGTTGGAATAGGCCGCAACCATGAAGAGCTGTCCAATGCGTTCTTCCACCGTCATTCTCTGGAATACGCTATCAACCCAACGCCTTTCTTGCTTATGGAGTTGAACCTGTTGTGCTTCTGAATCGTTAACTAACAGGAGCACTATCAATGCCGTAAATATCCTTATTGAAGTCATCTAAATAGTCCCAAATGAACCAGTTATTGGATAAGTACTATTTTCGAATTTGTGTAAAAGTATTAATAATATTGGATATATTTAATTAAAAGTATGAAGTTCCCGTCCCTTTTTAGGATCCCTGACCATAAGCGCTTC
>QIEB01000284.1 GCA_003229495.1 Flammeovirgaceae bacterium | reverse complement strand
AATCGAGTAGGCCGCTGACAGCCAAATGACTGCCAGTGGGCCTCTCACACCACCAAGCGTACGGTTCTCGTACTTGGCGGTTCGTTTATCATCACATCAACTGCTCTTTTCACCAGTTGAAGCTATCCCCTAATTTCGTAAAGGGCTAAGCTAGGCTCTCCCAATTCAATTTCAGGAAGATAAACGTTCAGTCCTTCATCAACTCGTGAGTACTCCGTCTTTATCCATATGGTAACGGCTCAGATCCTGTTGACTACTATGACCTGCGCCACCGCTAAAGCTTTAGGCGGCACGCGGTCTGCTGACTTCTCAATCTGTAACCCGTACAGTTCGAGACCTCCCTCGGTAAGATGAATATCCTTGTGTCTATGTCTGCTACATCTACTATTTCGGTACTGGCCTCTTTCGAGGTGTTGGACTTCGGCAGCATGTGATACCTCATCCGACCTAATAGCCTCAGTATGTAGTTTCTGTTCGTCAGTACAAACACCGCAGTCTGGCTTACTTCAGATGTTGGGTCACCCAACCACCCTTGCCACTTGCTTAGCTTCCGGGCACGACCCCAGCGCTTACGGGTCTTTCACCCTTTGGAACGCTCAATTTCATGAGCTATATTCACCATTCAAGGCACACACAATGTGTATGATGTTCATAGCTGCTAAACGCAGCTACGCCACATACACGAGCCGTCAGACTGTGCATTAACCTCCAACTTTATCGACTTTTAATCTTCAATAGGGCCTGATAAATCAGTATCTTGTAGTAACCCAAAGCACTTACAAAATGGAGCACATATCAGGCTGTGATCGCAATCAAATGAAGATGGTTTGTTGGGAGCAGATGATAGAAAAGGAATCGCTTGTGCGCGTCATCGATGCTTTTGTGAAGATGTTGGATCTGGAGACCTTTGGTTTTAACTACTATCAACTTAATAAAGAAGGTCGCCCACCTTTTCATCCTGGCACCATGATGAAGATTTATTTGTATGGCTATCAACATGGGGTTCGCTCCTGTAGGAAATTAGAGAAGGCTTGCAAGACTAATATTGAAATGATGTGGCTGACCTATGAACAGAAGCCTCACTTCAAAACCATTGCTAACTTTAGAAAAGACAATCACAAAGCCTTCAAAAAAGTGTTTCGATATTTTGTAGCATTACTTAAAGACTGGAAACTGGTCGATGGTAAAACCATTGCTATTGATTCTTTTAAGATACGGGCTCAAAACAGCTTGAAGAACAACTTCAATGAGCGCAAAGTAAAAAGACATCTCGACTATATAGATAATAAAATAGCTGAATATGAGCAGGCCTTGGATCAAGAAACCGATCTGGATGAACAGGAATCTATTAAAGACCGCATCACCCAGCAACAGCATAAAAGAGAAGATTATAAAAGTATTGGTCAGCAATTAAAACAAAGCAATGATGGTCAAATTTCAACCACCGACCCAGATGCTCGGGCGGTAGTCTTTCAAAGAAACAGCGTAAAAGTGGGCTACAACATACAGGCGGCAAGTGATGCGAAAAATAAGCTCCTCATTGCCGCCGATACCGGAGATGTCAATGATACCAAGGCCCTAGCCATTATGGTGGAAAAAGCCCAAGAGAATATCAGCCAAAAGAAAATGAATGTCCTTGCAGATAAAGGATACCATTCCGGCAGGGAAATAAAGGCTTGTGAACAGCTGGGGGTAACTACTTTCATTGCTCCCAAGGCTTCTAGTTCATCGAAAACCAATCCCCGGTTCGCTATGGGAAGTTTTCACTACGATGAAAAACAAGACATTTATACTTGTCCGGCCGGGGAAACACTTATTACTAATGGCAGATGGTACCATAAGAAGCTTCTTCATGGAAGAAAATCCTATCAATTTAAGCATTACAAAACCAAAGCCTGTGGGGAGTGTAGCCTTAGAAGTAAATGTACAACAAACAAATTGGGGCGGATCATTGAACGAACCGAATACCAAGAGTATGTGACCAATAATAATAAAAGAATCCAACAGAACCCTGAATATTACAGACAAAGACAACAAGTCATAGAGCATCAGTTCGGCACTCTTAAACGGCATTGGTATTTTGATTACACCCATACCAGAGGAAAAGAAAAAGTGCTCGGTGAAGTGTACCTTGCCTTTATCTGTTACAATCTAAAAAGAACATTGTCTATACTGGGATTTAAGGACCTGATGGCCCGATTAAAGGCTTATTTATTGACCCGATTTCAAGTTATCTCACTTAGCAAACCGCAGCGTAATATAGTAGGGCGATTATATCATTCTTTACCCCTAGAACTTAGCATAGCATCTATAAGGCCAATGCAATATATTTAACCAGTTAATACACAAACTCCCGTTGGGGCGCATTACCAACAACCCGCAG
Source organism: Flammeovirgaceae bacterium (assembly GCA_003229495.1). Classification (GTDB taxonomy): domain Bacteria; phylum Bacteroidota; class Bacteroidia; order Cytophagales; family Cyclobacteriaceae; genus SZUA-3. The sequence continues at coordinate 1,695 of QIEB01000284.1, read as the reverse complement.
TTTTCATTATCTTTAGGATATGGCGACCATAGATAAAATAAGAAATCGACTAATTGACAAGCTTTTGTCCGTTCGAAATGAAAAGTTTCTCTTGGCTTTGGAGGAATTGATTTCTTCAGGTCAAATAGACAATGATAAGATTACTTTTAGCAAAGAACAAGAGTTGATGCTCCAGATGAGCGAAGAAGATCTCCAAAAAGGCCGTGCAATGTCCCAACAAGAATTTAGAACAAAAGTGAATGAATGGCTAAAAGAAAAAAGTTAGCCGTTAAGTGGACCAAGACTGCTCAGAAACAGTTTTACTTGGTATTGGATTATTGGGTGGAAAGAAATAAATCAACTACGTTTTCTGAAAAACTTACCGAAATCGTATGGGACAAAATGGACTTCATCTCAAGAAATCCGCTAGCCTCCAAAGCCGCTAAACACCCAGATACTAGAATATCCTCTTTGGGGCACTATAGTATTATTTACAAGTTTGTCAAAAACGAGATTATTATAATGGCTTTTTGGGATAATCGTCAAGATCCTAAGAAGCTATACAAATTACTTGGTGGCAAGTAACACGCCCCAATAACTAAGCATTCGTCTTGAATAACGCTAAAGGCGCATCGGTGAATTACCTTCGAGAATCACCAGCGTAACTCGTCCACTCCCTGCACCCTGGTGCTTTTTTAAGGAAGAAGTACTATCCGTTTCGAATTTACATACGATGGTGGTGGAGAGGGAAAAGGAGGAACAGGAAGTCTTTCAGTCAATGGAAAACAAGTAGCGCAAGGTCGATTGAAAAAAACGATACCACACTTTTTCCCATTTGACGAAACATTCGATGTGGGTGAGGACTGGGGCACACCCGTTTTGCCAAGTTATGAGACACCATTTAGGTTCTCTGGTAAACTTCAACAGGTTATGATAGAAGTAGAATAACGTTCTGGTTTCTTGTAGGACGAAAGGCGGTATTTGAACCTCCTTACATGTTCTCTGTATTGCAAAATTTTGTCTATGAGAGTTACTGTATCAATGAAAAAGTGTAGAAGTTAATCTGGCCCTGAAATGGAGCCGTTCGATGAGGCGTTTTTAGAACATGTGAAGCAAATGTCTTCGTTTTACTTTAGCGTATAAATATATGGCTGACGACTGGCCAATTTCTTACAAAGACCTGGAACCTTATCTTTACAGTTATTATGCTTGTCAAATATTCAGTAGTAGTAATCTATTTCCTGATACTAATTGGGTTGGGGTTCCTCGCATCGCGTAGAATTAAAAACCTTTCCGATTATTATGTAGGAGGCAAGAAATTGGGCTATTGGGTAGTGGCTTTTTCAACTAGAGCAACTGGGGAATCAGCGTGGTTGCTTTTAGGGTTAACTGGGTTGGGTGCCTTGGTTGGTTACAGCGCTTATTGGGTGGTTCTGGGAGAAGTATTGGGGGTATTTGTGACCTGGTTCTTCATGGCCAAGCCATTCAAAGAATTAACCGACCGGTTCGAAAGCATTACCATTCCTGATTACCTGCACAGCCGGTTCAATGCTACCAATAACACTTTACGCATCATTGCTGCCACTTCTTTGTCAGTTTTTGTGGTCATTTATGTGAGCGCCCAAATTGATGCCACCGGATCGGCTTTTGAGTCCTTCCTGGGATGGGATTACTATACCGGGGCCATTGTTGGGTTTGCCATTGTAGTGATTTACA
>QIEB01000060.1 GCA_003229495.1 Flammeovirgaceae bacterium | reverse complement strand
CCAAAAGGGCAACGTAAATGCACTTTCGAAAGCAGACAACATAGTGGTAGTTCATTATAAACTTGAAGACGAAATATTGGATCAAATTCCTTCCTTGCTCCATGAAAATGGTATATTCTTATACTATACCTTCAATCGACAACATGCAGAAAAACGGAAGTTCAATCAGAAGTTCTGTCTTAGCCCCGGAGAGCTGGTTGATAAAAAATGGCAGATGAAGTTATTAAAATATAGTTCGTTCGAAAATGATTCCGGTTACCATGATGGTTACCTGTTTAAAAAAACAGCAACATGAAACCTTCAAGGCAGGAGGCTAGCTACCGTGAAACCCAGTAATCCAGCACCAGGAAATCTTCAAGATAAGGATGCAGTATCTGGCCATAGGCTTTATGCTCTTGATGTGCCAGGTATATCTCCAGATCTTTTTCACTGTCGAATGTCAATATAAAGCAATGTGAAAAACCTTTGCTGTTACTACCAGGTGTCTCACTAAACCCCCATTCCAAATCTTTAATTTGAGGAATTCTCTCCTCAAGAGCGACCAGGCCATCTTCAGCTTTAGCGATGTTCTCAGGAGTTGCACTTTCTTTGAAATTGAAAAGAACCAAGTGATTTAACTGCTTGTCCCCACTCTCTGTTGCATTGGTTTTCCAGTTTAATGGGCTATTGGTAAATCCTGAAAATAAGAAGATGACAAATAGAGTCACTAAAAGAATAAATTGAGAAAATCGGCTTTCTTTTTTCATGTATCCGGATATTAATAATGAATATATGTTCTTATAAAAATTAAAATGAGCTGGGCAACCTTTATAGATTTCATGCAGGATAACAATTTTAAATTTTTAAACCAAAAATCCAATGCTGTCACTACTCAAAAGATAATCTTTCTAAAGTACAAACCTTTGAAGGAACTAAGTGCTTAAAATATGGTTAGTGTCTGCTATTTTTGACAGCCCGTTATTATCAATCAGGCTCGGGTATCTTAATTAGACTACCCAGAAAAAGCGCATTTAAGAATAAACGATTGGTGCCATACCAACTACCTCTAAAATTTGGATTGTCCGCAAAAAGCACTGCCCGACCCTTACCCATTTTACTGACAATCAGTGATGCTGAAGGCTTCAGAAATACATTTAGGTTTTTGCTGGTTATAAAGCCATCAATATGGGGAGAATTCGTGTACTTGGCTACCGTGGCATAGGCATTTTTACTGGGGGAAAGCCAAACAGTATTATTCTTATAAACCGGGATCATAGAATCTCGATAGCCAAACCCCAATGGATGGGTGGTATCCAGGGACACTTCGAATATGGCCCCTGTAAGCCACTCCTTCCGTATATTTTTAACAGCATCCACCAAAGGTTTACGGTTTACCGTTTTAGTACTGTCTTTCTCTTCTTTTATCAGCGTTTCTTTTACCATTTTCTTCTCAACCACCCATTTCGTGGCTGTTCCAATGGTAATCAGGGTGTTTCCTTGGTCGACCCATATCTGGATCCTTTTTTGTTGTACTGAATCCAGTCGCTCATAATTTCCAGATACAAGTACCAGCGTATTGTATTGGTCTATAGAGGCCTTATTGAAATTTCGTATGGGTATTTTGGTTACCGGCATACTTACCCGGGTATCCAATAAATGCCATACTTCCCCCGCTTCATTTGAACGAACGCCATCACCGATGAGCATGGCCACTTTTGGCATCTTTAACGTCCTCATATAACGACTTCCCAAATCTATTCCTTGGTTGCTATACCCAGACAAAACTCCATACATTGGGACCTCGAATTTATTTTGCGCCTTTACCAGTAGGTTAAAAACAGAGTCGGAAGTGATTTCCTGTTTACTAACTGGCAGCATCAACGTCCCATAGCCAAATGATTTTACAATGGACCCAATGGTAGCTGTAAATGGTTTAAAAGCAGATGCCAAGGTGACCCCGTGGTCCTGTAGGTAATGCAATACAGCTGGGGCATTATAATCGTCCCAGGAAATAAGGTAAGCGTAATCTGATTTACTCACTGACTGAATAGAGATTATCTCGTTTGTGTTTTCTACCTTATCTCCCACATTCAATCCTCCGGTGACCGGCATGTATTTCATATTGTAAAAATTAGCCAATGACCAGGCCGAAGCATCATAAAATACACTATCTGTGAATTCCGAATAGGTTTCAAATACGGTTTGTACTAATCGGTACTGGGGTTGATTGGTAGGAACAACATAGCCTTTCTCTTTTGATTTGAAGACCCTAATTCTATGAAGCAACAGTTTATCGATAAAGGCCTTTACTCTATTGGGGTCATAATCATCGTAAAAAGTATAACCTGCAATTTTGCTAATAGCGGCATTGTCAAGGCCACTTTTGAAGAAGTCTTGTTGATACTTTCTTAGCATTGGTTTATTCTCGACAGCCGCTTTAATGGTAATAATGCTGGAAAGATATTGATTACGTATAGTGTAAGGGAAGGTAATTTTTCCATAATCAGTGGTTTGAGCATGCCCCTTGGAACCGGCTTGCTCAAAGAGTAATCCCAGTCCACCTTGTAAATCAGGATAGGAAGACCCATAACCGGGATAGGTTCCATCAAAATTCTCTTTGGAAAAATAAAAGATGCCAATACTATCCAGTGCCTTAGCGAAATATGCACCAAAAAGGTTGTTCAAATCTATATAGTTTTCTTTAGGCATGATGGGATCTTTGGATCCATTTACTTTCATCGGCTCAAAGAAATAAGTGCTGTTTACACTCATTTCGTGAAAATCAGTCACCACATTGGGATACCAATCATGGTACCAATTGAGCTTTCCCCTGCTTTCAGGGTTAATTCCCAACAACCAATCCCTATTTAAGTCAAACCAATAGTGATTGGTTCTTCCTCCAGGCCAATATTCATTGTGCTCTGCATCCTGAGGGTCTTCCACCAAAGGATTCCCTTTGTACATATTGGCCCACTGAGTGTGACGATCCCGCCCATCCGGGTTTATGGTTGGATCGATGAAAATAACGGCATTGCCCAGGTAATTTAGAATTTCCTGATTTTGTGAAGCTACCAAGGTATATGCTATTAGAAGAGCTGCTTCCGAACTGGACGGCTCATTCCCATGTACATTGTACCCCAGGTTAACAAAGACTGGAACTTCATCATAATTGTTTACCGTAGAATTCGGATCGGTAAACTTTAGATGATCCTGTTTGATCGTTTCCAAATTGGAAATGTTGTCAGGGGTGGTTACGGTCAGGATTACCAAAGAGCGCCCTTCATGAGTTTTTCCATACTGGTAAAATGAGGCTCGGTCAGATAATGACGCTAACTCCTTAAAATAACTGACAATCAGGTCATGCCTGGTATGTTGGGAGCCTACAGGATAGCCTAGATACGCCTCAGGTGAGGGTATTTCCGGCTGGTATGGTATGAATTTTTTCAGGTAGTAGTCCTGGCCAAACAATGTTCTTGAAACGAGTAGCAGTAGGGTTAAAATACTGGACTTAATCATGAATTAAAAAGGAAGTTGAATTATAAATATAGCATTTTAATGTCCACAAGATACATTTATCTTGTTCCTC
>QIEB01000169.1 GCA_003229495.1 Flammeovirgaceae bacterium | reverse complement strand
CCTGCCAGCCGGTTTTTTTTTCAGGTCTGTATCGATGCCATATTCCGGGGCGGATTACCATCACAGATCCAGGTTTTACCTGAAATTTACCGTGATCGCACTCCATCACCCCATTGCCCTCACTTATGTAGTTTAATTGATACTCTTCCAACACACGTCCACCCTCCCAATTATAGTGATACCCAGTAGGATGAATAGTGGAGGGATAAGCTGAACAAGGATCAATTCTTGCCTTACCAACTACCGTTAGATACAGGCCCCACTTCTTATCTTCCTCCCCAACAGTCAGGTATTTAAAGAAGTCCTTCATAGTAGGTCCAAAAAGTGCAAATGATAGGTCACTTTGTGCATTGAAAAGATCTGTTAATAGCCCTAATTTTGAATTAATACCAATCTAAATATAGGTCAAAAAGCATAAATGTTCTGACAATTATACTTACAGGACATAAATAAAAGGCATTATGGAACTAAAAACATTCAAACACGTCGATTACCTCTGGGATGAGACTACAGCGTCACAACTTGCTGGCGATGAAATAGCACTATTTCTTTATCGCTCCAATATTTTGGGGACTGATTTGCGAATTACCAATTTTGGTGGTGGTAATACCAGTTGCCGCACCATCGAAAAGGACCCTCTGACGAGTGAAGAGACCGAGATAATGTGGATAAAAGGCTCCGGAGGTAATCTTGGGTCCTTAAAACGAGATGGTGTTGCCGGACTCTATGTTGATCGATTGCACGCACTGAAAAATATTTACAGAGGCCTTGAGTTTGAAGATGAGATGGTGCAGTTGTACCAACACTGCATTTTTGATCTGGACAGCCGGGCACCCTCTATTGATACAGCATTGCATGGTTTACTACCCTTCAAACACATCGATCACCTTCACCCGGATGCGCTTATCGCCATTGCCGCAGCCAAAAACAGTCGTGAAATTACCCATGAAATCTGGGGAGATGAAATGGGTTGGGTGCCCTGGCAAAGGCCTGGTTTTGATCTGGGTATGCAGCTGGAAAAGTGCCAGAAAGAAAATCCCGGAATACGAGGAATTATCCTGGGCGGACATGGTCTTTTTACCTGGGGGGATACTTCTTATGATTCCTATATTAATAGCCTTGAAGTAATCGAACAAGCTTCGGAGTTTATCGAGGAGCACCTAGGTAAAGAAAGGCCGGTTTTTGGTGGATTTAAGATTGACAGCCTTGTTCAGGAGCAAAGAAAAGAGCAGGCAGCATTATTGGCCCCTGTGTTAAGAGGACTCACTTCAGAAGAGAACCGGATGATCGGACACTTTAGGGATGATGAAGTAGTACTGGACTTTATTAATAGCCATGATCTTCAAGCACTTGCTCCATTGGGAACCAGCTGCCCGGATCATTTTCTACGCACTAAGATTAAGCCGTTGGTTCTTGATCTTGCCCCTGATGCTGATCTAACCGATTCAGATAAAGTAAAAGAACAACTGGTCCCGGCATTTCAGCAGTACCGTAGTGACTATCAGGCCTACTACCAAAAACACAAACATGCGGACAGTCCGGCAATACGTGATGCAAACCCGGTAGTGATTCTTTACCCAGGAGTAGGCATGTTCACCTTTGCAAAAAACAAGCAAACCGCCAGGGTAGCCGGGTAGCCAGTGAATTCTATGTTAATGCCGTCAACGTAATACGTGGCGCTGAGGCAATATCAAAATATGTGGCCCTGGATCATCAGGAAGCCTTCAATATCGAATATTGGCTACTGGAAGAGGCCAAGCTTAAACGCATGCCAGCCGAAAAGCCTTTGTCCCGCCGGATAGCCATCATTACAGGGGCAGCTGGTGGTATTGGCAAAGCCATTGCCGATAAGTTAGCTGATCACGGGGCAAACGTGGTACTTACTGATATGGCCGAAGATCGCTTGATTGAAGCCAACAGCAGCTACAAACCAGATGTATCAAGCTATGCAGTATGCAATGTTAGCTCGGAAACAGACATCGAAGAGGCCTATAAAGTAGCCTGCCTTGAATTTGGTGGAGTTGACATTGTTGTTCATTGTGCGGGATTGGCCATTTCCAAACCGTTGTCAGAGCATTCCATGACTGATTGGAATTTGTTGCAAGACGTTTTAGTAAAAGGACAGTATTTAATGGCGCAAAAGGGAGCAGCCATAATGCGCAAGCAAGGCATTGGGGGAGATATGGTAAATATTGCTTCTAAAAACGGTTTGGTGGCAGGCCCTAACAATGTAGGCTACGGCTCTGCCAAAGCTGCTCAGCAACATATGACTCGATTACTGGCTGCGGAATTGGCCTCCGACCAGATCAGGGTAAATACCATTAACCCTGATGGTGTAATTATAGGCAGCAAAATTTGGGAAGGAAAGTGGGCAGAAGGCAGGGCCAAAGCCAATAATATTACTGTGGAGGAATTGCCTGAATTCTATGCCAAGCGCAATCTATTACATAAAATAATCCTTCCTGAGGATATTGCCAACGGAGTATTCGCGGTAGTGGCAATACTGGACAAGACTACAGGGAATATGATCAATGTTGATGGGGGAATGGCAACTGCATTTCCCAGGTAGCATAAGCTTGAACTATGAGAATAACCATCGACCAAATACAGGATTTCAATAAATCCAGAGAATCAGATCACCATCAACATTTTCAGTTTCTTCAGGGGCAACTAGAGGAAAAAGGAGTTGATACCGAAGAGGTAATGCGGCGACTTCAACAATTTCAAGTGGCCATCCCCAGCTGGGCCCTGGGCGCCGGTGGTACCCGGTTTGGACGTTTTTCTTTTGGAGGTGAGCCGGCTACTTTAGAGCAAAAGATAGAAGATGTAGGATTGATTCACGCGCTTACCCAATCCGCAGGAGCCATATCACTGCATATTCCCTGGGACATACCTCAGGACCCCGCAGCTACTAAGCAATTTGCAGGTTCCCTGGGTCTGGCATTTGATGCTATGAATTCAAATACATTCCAGGACCAACGACAAGGGCAACAGCATGAGCAACAGCAACAGCAACAAAGTTATAAATTTGGATCGCTTTGTCACACTGATGCTGCTCACCGGGCCCAGGCGGTGAACCATAATAAACAGGTGATCGACATCGGGGTTTCACTGGGATCCAAAAGTCTTACTGTATGGTTAGCTGACGGCTCTTCATTTCCAGGGCAGCTAAACTTTCAAAAAGCTTTGGCACGTACCTTAGATAGCCTAAAGGACATTTATTCCCATTTACCTTCAGACTGGAAAATGTATATAGAGTACAAACCTTATGAACCCAATTTCTATAGCACAGTTATTCAGGATTGGGGTACTTCACATTTGTTGGCCAATGAATGCGGTGAAAACGCCTATTGTCTGGTAGACCTTGGACACCATTTGCCAAATACCAACATCGAACAGATTGTGGCCACTTTATTGTGGAGGGGCAAATTGGGAGGTTTTCATTTTAATGACAGCAAATACGGTGATGATGATTTAACTGTGGGCGCCATACAGCCCTATCAACTTTTTCTGATATTCAATGAGTTGGTTTACGGAATGCACAAAAGTGCTTCAGACAACCCCTCGCCTGCATGGATGATTGATGCCAGTCATAACCTTAAGGACCCGTTGGAAGATCTGATGCAAAGCCTGGAAGCCATACGATTGGCCTATGCCCAAGGGCTAATAGTAGATCATCATAGACTGGAACAAGCCAGGGAAGAAAACGATGTTACAAAAGCTCAGGAGATTTTACAGGAATGCTACCGTACGGATCTCCGTCCACTTATCCGTGAAGCCAGGCTAAGATCAAATGGAGCCATTGACCCTATTAACTATTACCGTGAAGCTTCCATTCGCCAGCAGTTAATAAAAAACAGAGGATTAGCAACGGTGGCCACAGGATTGTGATGAAGGTATCGGCCATCTTTGATATTGGTAAGACCAACAAGAAGTTCTTTCTTTTTGATGATAGCTACAACCAGGTATTCAAAGAATATTGCCGATTTGAGGAGATTGTAGATGACGATGGGTATCCGTGTGATGATCTCCCTAAAATTGAAAAATGGATGAAGGATATGTTCCATCATACCCTTCGGGACCAGAGGTTTGAGGTCAAATTCCTTAATTTTTCCACCTATGGAGCCAGCTTGGTACACATAGATGCAGATTACAGGCCGGTCACACCCCTATATAACTACCTGAAACCGCTTCCGGATAAGATCCTAAACTCATTTTATAAAAAATACGGGGATGAATTAACTATTGCCAGGGAGACAGCTTCCCCACCATTGGGTATGCTGAATGCCGGTTTACAATTATACTGGCTAAAATATGTGAAACCCGAGATCTATGACAAAATACGCTGGTCTTTGTTTCTACCCCAATACCTGAGTTTACAGTTTACCGGAACTCCAATTTGCGAGTATACCGGACTTGGCTGTCATACCGGACTTTGGGATTTTAAAGCCAAAGATTATCACCATTGGGTATACGCAGAAGGAATTGATAAAAAGCTCCCTCCTATCAGAAATACCGGAGAATCTAGTACTAAGAAGATTGAAGACAACATAGTGAAAGTAGGGCTTGGAATACACGATAGTTCATCTGCATTGTTGCCCTATATCAAGGCTGACCAAAAGCCCTTTATATTGGTATCTACCGGCACCTGGAGTATTGCACTAAATCCTTTTAATGAAGCAGTCCCTACCAAAGAGGATCTGCAAAATGATTGTTTGAGTTACCTCAGTGTTGATGGAAAGCCTGTGAGAGCCAGTCGTTTGTTTTTAGGTGCTGAATATCAATTTCAGTTAAAGCTATTAAATCATCAATTCCAAAAGGAATATGGATATCATCGAGAGATCGTGTTTGACAATGAGATTTATGCGAAGCTAAAGCAGGACTATCAACGATTCTTTAAATTCAAAGAAATCCAGGCAGCTCGTGACCAGCCTCTTGAGACCAACATCGATCATTTCTCTACTTTTGAAGAGGCCTACCATCAATTATTGCTGGAACTAATGGAGCTACAAGTTCAATCCATTAATAGAGCCATCGGCGATAGTAAGATCACCAGAATATATGTAGATGGCGGCTTTGCAGACAATAGCGTATATGTGAAACTGCTTTCGATAAGCTCCGTACTACCCGGTCACCTTTGGGTTCAGCCCTTGGTGCAGTAATGGCCATGAGCAAAACATCTTTGGGCAAGAAATTCCTTAAAAAGAAGTATGCCATGAGAAAACACCGGCATGTGGAAACAGATAAAACCAAAACTTCAGATTAGCAATAAAACAAATCCCATATGACCTCTGAACAATCCGCCACTCAATCTCAGGAATTTGAACGTCAACCGGTACCGGTTTCACATTTAAAAAACTGGAAAAGCTTCCTTGGCATGTATGCAGGAGAGCATGCTGCCGGTACCGAATTTATGATAGGGCCACTCTTTTTAACCGCTGGAGTAAGCGCTTTTGACCTAATTGTTGGATTATTGCTGGGTAACTTGCTTGCGGTGCTGAGCTGGAGATTTCTTACTGCTGAAATCGCTGTAAAACGCCGCTTGACCTTGTATTATCATTTAGAAAAAATATGCGGTAAAAAACTCGTCACTTTTTACAATATCGCCAACGGGGTGCTATTTTGTTTTTTAGCTGGTGCCATGATCACCGTATCTGCTACCGCCATCGGGGTACCATTTGACATGGAAATGCCCAGGCTTACAGATACAATGCCTAACGGTCCAACCTGGGTAATTATCGTATTGATCGTCGGTGCTCTTATTTCCATCATTGCTGCCAGAGGATACGACTCAGTTTCAAAAGCCGCCAATTGGATGTCCCCATTGATTGTGGTGGCTTTTTTAGCTTGTGGAATAGTGGCCCTGGGACAACTTGGCGTTAGCAGCCTTAGTGAATTCTGGAACATCTGGGGCGAGGGTACTGAACCATTCCCAGGTCAGATAAAATACACCTTTTGGCATGTAGTGCTTTGGTCCTGGTTTTGCAATGCTGCTATGCACATTGGAATGTCCGATCTTTCCGTATTCCGGTATGCTAAGAACCCCCAAGCCGGGTGGACTACCGCCGCAGGGATGTACGTTGGTCACTATATGGCCTGGATTGCAGCGGCCCTGTTGTATGTAGTTTACCTACAATCTCCGGAAGCGCAGAGTTTTCTTGCCAACAACGAAGCCCCTCCGGTAGCTCCGGGTCCTTTAGCATATAATGCCATAGGTATATTTGGGATACTTGCAGTAGTAATCGCTGGCTGGACTACCGCAAACCCTACCATATACCGTGCGGGGCTGGCATTTCAGGCGGTAATCCCAAAAGCATCAACTTTTTGGGTTACCATTCTTGCTGGCAGCCTGGCCACCGTTGCCGGGCTGTTCCCAGCGGTTGCCATGAAACTTTTGGGATTTGTAGCGCTTTATGGTTTTATCCTGGCACCGGTGGGAGCCAT